>CAYGQN010000047.1:0-16600 GCA_964351795.1 uncultured Gammaproteobacteria bacterium | reverse complement strand
GCGGGGCGACGGCCAGTGGGCTGGACGCAGAGCCTGCCTGCCCGCCCCCGGCCGCCGCGCCGGCCTGCTCAGGACTGCCGCAACCGCGCCGCCGGGGCCATGCCGAGCTCGGTGAGCACGGCATCGGTGTCGAGCACACGGCCCCACAGGCGGCGGAAAGTGGTGAGGTAGGCCTGCTGCATCTCGTCACTGCAGGTGCCGGTGGCATCCTCGACGATGACCACGCCGAACTCGCGATCGGCGGCCTCCTGGGCCGTCATGCCGACACAGTTGTTGGTGGACACACCGGTGACCACCAGCTCCCGCACGCCCATGGCACGCAGCGCCGACTCGATGCCGGTGGAGGCGAAGGCCCCCATGGTGGTCTTGTTCAGCACCAGTTCGCCCGGCAGCGGTGCCAGCGCGTCGATGATGTCCTGCTCGCGCTCACCGGGCCGGTTGTTGGTGCCTTCGAACCAGGCTCGCATGTGCCGCGGGGCATCGCCGAGGTCCGGCTGCCGAGGCCCCAGGGTCACGTAGACCACGGCCGCGCCGGCCGCGCGGAAACCGGCGAGCAGCCGGGCGATGTTCGGCACGATCAGCCCGTCGATGCGATCGAAGCGGGCGGCGGCCTCCGCCAGGCGGCCCTGCTGCGCCAGCAGGCGCCCCAGGCCGTGCTCGCGGCTGCCGCTGGCGTACTGCATGTCCACCACCAGCAGCGCCGTGGTGGCCGGATCGAGCACGAACGGACGGGTGAACTGGTCGACGAAGGTCGGTTTCATCAGGGGCCGGGCTCCTCGGGCGGGCAAGGCCGGCAAGGCTATCGGCTTCAGCGGGTGTATACAATACAATCCCCAGACCCCAATCATCCGGAGAACGCCGCGTGTCCCAGGCCAGCAAGGTCCAGATTCGAATCGTGTACTTCAGCCAGTTCAAGGGCATCACCGAGCGGCTTGCCGAAGCCGTCGCCGAGGGCTGCCATCGCGTGCCGGATGTCGAGGCGCGGCTGCTCCGCTGCGAGGACGCCCCGAACCATTGGGCCGACCTGCACGCCGCCGACGCCATCGTGTTCGGTTCGCCGACCTACATCGGCGGGCCCGCCGCCGGCTTCAAGGCCTTCATCGAGCAACTGGCCGGCGAGGTCTGGCTCAAGCGCATGTGGCTGAACAAGGTTTCCGCCGGCTTCACCGTGTCGGCCGGCCGCAGCGGCGACAAGATGGCCTGCCTCCAGCAGCTCAGCACCTTCGCGGCCCAGCTCGGCATGATCTGGGTGCCCATGCGCATCACCGGCGGCAAGTACTCCAGCGCCGGCAGCGAGGCCGACCTGAATCGCATGGCCGGCTACCTCGGCCTGATGGCGCAGGCCAACATCGACGAGCCGCTCGAGCTGGCCCCGCCGCCAAGCGACCTGGAGACGGCCCGCATCCACGGCGAGCACATCGCCAACGTCACCCGCCAGTTCGCCATGGGCCGCCGCGCACTGCCGGCCGCCTACGACACGCTGGCCGAAGACAAGCCCGACCGGCAGCCGGCCAGTCTCGCGCAATTGCTGGAGGCCCCGCCTGCCTGAACCGGCCGGAACCGCAGCTTGTATACAATCCACGCCCGGGGACGGGCCTGCAGGAGGGACGACGATGGGATTGCTCACAGGTAGGCGCGCACTGATCACCGGCAGCAGCAGCGGCATCGGCGCCGGCGTGGCGGTGGCCTTCGCGGCCGAGGGCGCGGCGGTGGCCATCAACTATCCCGACGAAAGCCAGGCCGGCAATGCCACGGAGGTGCTCGGGCGGATCCAGGCCGCCGGCGGCCAGGGCATGGCACTGCAGGCAGACGTCTCGCAGGAAGCCGAGGCGGACCGCCTCGTCGAGGCGGCCGTGGCCGGCCTCGGCGGCATCGACATCCTGGTGAACAACGCCGGCATCGCCTCGTCCGGGCCGGTGGAATCCCTGCCGGTGAGCGACTGGGACCGGCTCATCGCCGTGCACCTGCGCAGCGTGTTCCTGGTGACCCGCCGCGTGCTGCCGCTGATGTACGCCCAGGACTACGGCCGCATCATCAACACCGCCTCGCAGCTCGCCTACAAGGGCGCACCGGGGTTTTCCCATTACACCGCAGCCAAGGCCGCCATCATTTCCTTCACCCGCTCGCTGGCGCTGGAAATCGGGGAGCGCAACCTCAACGCCAACTGTGTTGCGCCCGGCGCCACCTTCACGCCCATCCTGGCCGATGTGCCGGCGGACATGCTCGAGGCCATCCGCCAGTCCATCCCCAAGGGGCGTCTGGCCGAGGTGGACGACATCGTCCCGAGCTACCTGTTCCTGGCCAGCGAGGGCGCCGGCCATTACCAGGGCCAGTGCCTGAGCCCGAACGGTGGCGATGTCTTCCTCTAGCGCGCAGCAGCAGCCGCTGCCGGGCGTTGCCGGGCAGCGGCCCGCACCGCCGGGCGCATATGCCGGCCGGCAGGGGGCACTACCCGCGGCGTGAGCCAGCCCGACGCGCCCGGGGCATGCGCGAAGCTGTCACACTGACAGGGCCAGCAACGGAATCAACGACAACAGGCAACAAACAAAGGGGGAAGCATCATGTTCAAACTGTTCTACTCACCGTTCCACAGCTTCATTCACAAGATCCTGGTCACCACGCACGAGGCCGGCCTGTGGAATGACGTGGATTTCGTCGCCGTGTACCCGTTCAAGAACCGCGACGGGGAAGACCAGGGCGACGCCTACTCCATCGCCCGGCTGACGCCGCTGAACAAGGTGCCGATGATTGCGCTGGCCGATGGCAGCTGCGTGTACGGCAGCCAGGCGGCCTGCGAGTGCATCGACGCGATGGGCACCTCCGGCCAGCGCATGTTCCCGCCCGAGGGCCCGGCGCGCTGGGATGCCATCACCCGCCTGGCGCTGGCGGACACCATGTTCGAAACCACCGTCATGCTGGTCATGGAGGGCTGGAACCCGCCCGAGCAGCAGCGTCTGCCCTTCTTCGAGTGGATCTGGCCGAAGATCATCGCCGGCCTGGATTCCCTGGAGGCGCGCTGCGGCAAGGGCTTCGACAGCTTCGACATCGGCCAGGCAGCCATGCTGCACGCCATCTCCTACATGGATTTCCGCGGCAGGTTCTACGAGGCGAAAGACCCGCTCTACCCCGGCTACGATCCCTTCGAGGGGCGGCCGAACCTGCAGGCCTGGTGGAACGACGCCATCGAACGGCCGTCGGTGAAGGCGCACTGGAACGTGGACTTCACCGGTGACGACAGCGCCGCGCGCTGCCAGACCAAGGTCGAGGAAGTGCTGAAAGCACAGGGCAAAGCCTGATGATCGACCTCTACTTCTGGCCCACCCCGAACGGCCACAAGCCGGCGATCATGCTGGAGGAGACCGGGCTGGCCTACACGCTGCGCCCGGTCAACATCCTCAAGGGCGAGCAGTTCGACCCGGCCTTCCTCGACATCAGCCCGAACAACCGCATCCCGGCCATGGTCGACCACGATGGCCCCGGCGGCGGGGACTATGCCCTGTTCGAATCCGGCGCCATCCTGGTGTACCTGGCTGACAAGAGCGGGCAGTTCCTGCCCGCCGACGCGGCCGGGCGTTACCGGGTGCTGGAATGGCTGATGTTCCAGGTGGCCAACGTCGGGCCGATGTTCGGCCAGTGCGGGCACTTCCAGGGCTATGCACCGGAGCGGATCCCCTACGGCATCAACCGCTACTGCGGCGAGACCCGGCGCCTGTACGGCGTGATGGACAAGCTGCTCGGTGAGCGCGAGTACCTGGCCGGGGCCGACTACAGCATCGCCGACATGGCCACCTACCCGTGGACGGCACCGAAGGTGCGCGAGCTGCACCGGCTGGATATCGACGAGTGGCCCAACGTGAAGCGCTGGGGTGATGCCATTGCCGCCCGGCCCGCCGTGCAGCGCGCACTGGCACTGCTGGAGGACAGCCTCAAGTACGGCGACCCGGACGAGGACGCCCGCGAGGCACTGTTCGGCCGCCAGCAGGGCGACACGCCGGACTAACGCCTGCGCGTCGCCCGGCGGGTTCAGGCGTCGATGGTCTCGCCCTCCACGAGGGCGATGGCCTCGATCTCGATCATCAGCTCGGGCAGCGCCAGCGACTTCACCTCGACGATGGTGTCGGCCGGCCAGGGCTTGCTGAACCACTTCGCGCGCAGGTCCAGGATTTTCGGGAAGTGGCTCATGTCGGTCATGTAGATGTTCACCTTGATGACCTTGTCCAGCGACGAGCCGCCCGCCTCCAGGGTGCGCTGCAGGGCGCGGAAGGTGGCATCGGCCTGGGCATCGAAATCCCCGGGGCCGACGATGTTGGCCTGCTCGTCGAGCGCGGCATGGCCGGACAGGAACAGCAGGTTACCGGCACGCATGGCCTGGGAGATGTTGAAGGGCTCGAAGGGATCGGGCTGGGTGGCGATGCGGTAGGCGTTGTTGTCCATGCTGCTCTCCTGGTCTGGTCGAAAGGCTCGTGTGGTTCTGGCGCCGACGGGCGGACCTGTCAGCGGGTGGCGGTGCGCTCGAGCTGGTGCAGGGAAATCTCGTCCGGTTCCATGCCGACACGGTTCATCCCGGACGGGCCGGTAACGAACACGCTGCCCTGCAGGCGCTGGACATCGATGAAGTGGGCCTGGAAAGTCATCGTCGACCACTTGCCGTCATTCGTCCGGAACCCCGCCCAGCTGTCGGACATGGTACCCGAGGGCAGCGCCCCGACCATGAAGTTCATGAACATCCGGTAGCGGCCCTGGCGGTCCCAGGCTTCCACGTGCAGCACCCGCGGGAAGTCCATGGCCACGTACAGCAGCTTGCGGCTGTAGGGATGGCGCTCCGGCGGCGTCGCCTCCACGACCATCACCTGCACCGGCTGCCAGTCGTTGATCGGCTGGAAGTGCGGCCAGCGGTCCAGGTCCACGGTGGGGAAGCGTGCGGCCGGCGTTGCCCCGTCCGGATCATGGCGATGCCGGCGGGCATTGATCGTGGCCAGGATCGTCCGCTGGCCAAGACAGCGGAAACCGCGATAACGCCCCGGATCGGCGTTGAAGCCATCGAGATCGTCCATCAGCGCCGCCGACCTGCCGATCGGGTCCATCCAGGCCTGGCTGGACAGCCGGCGCGCCCTGCGGAAACTGCGCACCCAGGCCCAGTTGTCCTCGCTGCGCCCGGACATGTACTTGACCGTGTAGGTCCCCATGCCCTTCAGCTGGAACGGCTCGCGCGCGTACAGCAGCGTCCGGTGCAGGATGGCCGGATCACCGGCCTGGATTTCGTCGGTACCCCAGCGGCCCTGGTGGTAGTAGCGGAACAGGGCCCATTCCTCGATGCCGGTGAGGCCGGCCTCGGCGCCGGCCGCCAGGTGGAAGATGCGCGGCTGCCAGGTGTCGGTACCCACCGGCGCCCCGAGATGGAGGTTCCAGATGACCTTCTCGCCGCAGCGCGGATCATCCTCGCTGACGTCCGGGAACGGCACGCCGGCCTGCCAGCCCCGCACGCCGCCCCCGGGGGCGAGCCGGACGGCAGCGCGGTTGCGCGCGGTCCATTCCACGAACGCCGGGTCCAGCGGGTGGGCCTCCGGCGGCTGCAGCCACAGCCGCAGGCCATAGCGTTCGATCTGCTCGCGCAGGTAAGCGGGAAGCATGTCGCCGAGACGCTCGTCGCCGAGACGGCTGTCCAGGTGCGTATCGAGGTTGCCGGCATGCAACTCGAAGCCCGGGGGCAGGACCCCGGGCGGCCCGGCGGCAGCGCATCCCGGCGGGCCGCACAGGATGACGCCGAGCAGGAGGCGCACGGCGTGCACATGGCCACGACGACGGCGACCTGCGGTGCGGCGCTTGTCGTGGCAGGGAATCAGTGCAGCCTCCTGGATTGCCGTGGGTACCACAGGTGTGACCGGGACAGGCGCCATGCGTTCAGCCGGGTGTACTGGACACGCCCGGTTTGCCGTCGACAGGCCCGCGGATACGCAGGATCCTGCCGGGCGGCGCCGGGCAGGGGGCCCGGGATGGTACACTCTGCCAACGGGCAGCAGCGCAATGTACAGGGATACCAGACAGCATGACCAGGGCGGCTGACAAGGCTTACGAGCGTATCCGCGCCAGCATCCTCTCCGGGCAGTATCCGCCGGGCTCGCATCTCAAGGAAGAACAGATCGCCGATGAGACCGGGGTCAGTCGTACCCCGGTGCGCGAGGCCCTGCGACGGCTGAGCTCCGAGCAACTGGTGCGCTTCATCACCAACCGCGGCGCCTACGTCACCAGTTGGGCGCCCACCGACGTCGAGGAGGTCTACCAGCTGCGCTCCATGCTGGAGGGCTACGCGGCGTTCCGTGCCGCCAGCCGTATCTCCGACACGCAGGTCAGAACCCTGCAAACCCTGGCCAGCGAGATGGAAGCCCTCAGCGCCAGCCGCGGTGCCGAGACCAACGAGCGCATGCTCGAGCTCAATCAGCAGTTCCATACCACCATCATCGACGCCGCCAGCAGCGAACGTCTGCGCACCTTGCTGTCCTGGCTCGTGGAAATGCCCATGCTGCTGAAGACCTACGAGAAGTTCGACGACGAGGAGGTCAGCCGCAGCAACAATCATCATCGCGAGCTGATTGCCGCGTTCAGCGCCCACGATCCGCAGTGGGCCCGCAACGTCATGGAAACCCACCTGCGCGCGGCCTACAGCGTGTACTCGCGTTCAGCCGCCGCGGCCGACGCGCAACTGCGCGTCGCCGGTTAGGCCCACCGCGGCGCCGCGCTCAGGCGGCGGCGCGCTGCAGGTGGTCGATGACCGCGTTGCAGTTCATCACGTCCGCGTACCGGCGGCCGACATCCCGCAGGTTCGCCTGGTGGGTTTCCTCGCTGCCATCGCCACAGCAGTCGTCCACCACGATGTTCCGGTAACCCCAGGAGAAGGCATCGATGGTGGTTGCGCGCACGCAGCCGCTGGTGGTGCAGCCGGTGATGATGGCCGTGTCGATGTTGTGCTTGGTGAGAAAGGTCACCAGCGGGGTCTGGAAGAAGATCGACGGCCCGGTCTTGCAGAAGGTGAAGTCATAGTCGGGATCATGGATGCGCGGGTCGAGCTCGGTACAGGGGTGCCCGTAGAAGAACTCCCGGTGCAGCACGTCGACCTTCCAGTAGGGAATGTCGCGCTCGCTCTCGTAGGCGGTGTAGCACTTGGCCACCGGGATGCCGCACTCGCGCGCCACGCGCAACAGCACCGCGGTCTGGTCGACGGCCTTGTGGATCATCTCGAAGCGGCCCAGTTCGTATTGCGGGTCGGTGAAGGCGGTCTGGAAATCCACCACCAGCACTGCCGGGTTGCGGCCGAAACCGATATCACGGGCGCCGTAACCGGCTTTTTCAAATCCACTCATGATGCTTCACCTCCGCTTGCTTGAACCGATGAGGGCTGCCGTTCCGGCACCTGATGGCACCCCGGCCTTGCCCTGCAACCCGTTGGAATTATAACGCAGGTTCCCGGCGCCAGCGTGGTTGTATCGCCATCCCGGCCCTGTCGCAGGGCGGGTCCGCCATGGCCGCCGCGGTTCGCGGGAACCATGTGCTGCCAATGAAAAACGCCGCGGCAGGTTGCCCTGCCGCGGCGTCGGGGTCGGGCTTGCGCGGCCTTGGATCAGGCCGCGTTGGACTTCTTCGGCACCACGCCCTCGGCGATGGCACGGCGCAGGAACTGCGGCGCCGCCGGTGGCTCGAAGCCGGTATCGGCCAGGCAGCGGGCCTTGAGCTCCTCGATGCTGCCGCCACGGTCGAAGATCTGCACCGGGCCGCGCTCCTTGCGCATGCTCTCGCGCAGCGCCGCGGTGGCGGCTTCGTCGACACTGAGGTCCGCGTTGAGCACCACGCCGTAGCGCTTGGCACCCTCCAGGGTGACCAGGCCACGGTCGACGTCCTCGGCCACCCGCTCCGGCGGACGCTCGGTCGGGTCGCCCCAGCCGCCGCCGCCCCAGGTGTCGAAGAACAGCAGGTCGTTCTCCTTCACCACGATGCGGTCGCACTTGGACGGCAACAGCTCCTCGGTGCCATCGGCACGCTGCAGCAGCTTGGTGCTGCGGGCACCGGGCAGGCCGCCGTTCACGCCCCAGGGGTAGGTGAGCCAGCGGTCATCGTGCACGGAGATCTCGCCATCCTCGAGGAAGCGGTAGCCCACGCGCAGCGCGTTGCCGCCGCGATGCTTGCCCGGGCCGCCGGTATCGGCCAGCGTCTCGTAGACATCGATGCGCAGCGGGAAGTAGCTCTCCAGGAACTCGCAGGGCACGTTGGTGAAGCTCGGCCACAGCGAATGGCCATCCGGGCCGTCGCCGGAGGGCTTGCCCGGAATGCCGCCGAAGCCGATCTGGTAGAGCTGGTACCACTCGCCCTTCTTGTTGTAGCCGGAGTACATGAAGTGCGGGCTGTCGCTGAAGCCGGCCGCGCACAGGAAATCCGGGTTGCCCTGGCCGAACAGGCCACTCATGACGTCGAATATGCGCCCCAGTGCATGGGTGCGGCAGGACAGCGCCGCGGGGTGCTGCGGCTTGAGCAGCGTACCCTTGGGGATGCGCACCTCCATGAGATCATAGAAGCCGTCGTTGAACATGATCTGCGGGTCGAACACCATGATCATGAACACGCCGCAGAACATCTTGAACATCTCCTCGTTGAGGAGAAAGTTGATGGAGCCGATGGACTGCGGGTCGGTGCCCTCGAAGTCGAAGATGACCTTCTCGCCCTCGCGCCACATCGTGCAGGCGATGGTGTACGGGCCGCTGCCCATGCCGTCGTCGCAGATGTAATCCTCGAAGTACTGCTTCTCCTCGGGCACGGTATTCATGATGAGCTTGCCCATGGCGCGCTTGTTGCGCTCGAGCAGCTCGTCCATGGCGGAGTAGAACTCGTCGTCGCCGAAGCGCTCGGACAGCTCGATACAGCGCTTCTCGGCCGTGCGGCAGGCAGCCACGATGGCGTTGAAGTCCGAGCGGTTCCACTGCGGCAGGCGGCAGTTGTGCAGGATGAGGCGCAAAATGTCCTCCTGCAGCTCGTTGTTGCGGAAGATCTTGATGGGCGGAACGACGATGCCCTCCTCGTAGATCTGGCGGGCGTCGGTGGGCAGCGAGCCGGGCACCTTGCCGCCGATGTCGGTCATGTGACCGAACATCGCCGCCCAGGCAATCAGGCGCCCGCCCTTGAACACCGGCTTGAGCACCAGCCAGTCATTGGCATGGCTGATGGCGCCGTTGCAGGAGTACGGGTCGGTGGTGAGGAAGATGTCGCCATCCTCGATGGTACCGTCGAAAGCCGCCATGAAGCCGTGGATGAACGAGCCGAACTGGCCCACCACCATCTTGCCCTGACTGTTGGCAATCATCGGGAACTCGTCGTGCTGCTCGCGGATACCCGGGGACATGGCGGTGCGGAACAGCACCGTATCCATCTCGAAGCGCGCATTGCGCAGCGCGTTCTCGATGATGTCCAGCGTGATCGGATCGAGCTCGACGCGCTTGAAGGGGACCTGGTTCTTCTGTACTAGCGTGGCTGGCATTGTCTTGACCTCTGCTGTGTCGTTGGCTCAGGCGCCGATCGGCCGGATGAGGATGTTGCCGTAGGTGTCGATGTCACCCGCGTGCCCCGGAAGAATGACCGTGGTGGAATCCATCTCGGTCACGATGGCCGGGCCCTGGACCTTGTTCCCCGCCTTCAGCAGGGCGCGGTTGTAGACCCTGGCTTCCTGGCGCTCGCCATCCATGTACACGTTCTCGGTACCGTACACGGCCGCCGAGGCGTCCTCGGTGCCCTGCTCGATGGTCTGGGCCTCGACCATGGCCGCCTTGCCCTGCACGACCGCACGCAGGTTCACCAGCTCCTTGTCCGCTTCCAGGGCGAAGGTGAACAGCTGCTTGTGCATGTCGTCGAACTTGTCGCCAATGGCATCCAGGCCCTTGGTCCTGATTTCGTCGGCTTCCACGCTAACGGTAAGGAGCAGGCCTTGTCCATGGTAGCGGAGATCCACCTGGAAGCTGGTTTCCTGCTCGTCGCGCGGCACGTTCTCGGCATCCAGCGTCTGCGCGGCGGCTTCGGCCAGCTCGGTCATGATGCGGTCGACCTCGTCCTTGTCGGTGTCGCCGAACTTGCAGATGAAGGTGCGCGACGCCTCGTCGCGAACCCGCGTGGTGGCATCGCCGTAGGCACACAGCACGCCCGGGCCGGGCGGGATGATGACCGGCCATGACTGCATGAGCTTGCCAAGGGCGTTGGCATGCAGCGGGCCGGCGCCGCCGAAGGCGATGAGCGCGAAGTCCCGCGGGTCATGCCCCTGCTCCACCGATACCAGGCGCAGGGCGCCGAACATGTTCTCGTTGACGATGTCGTAGATGCCCGCGGCCGCGCGGTCCACCGACAGGTCCAGCGCATCGGCCACCTTCTTCACCGCGGCCTCGGCCAGGTCCTTGCGGATTTCCATGTCGCCGCCCAGGCGGGCAACGCTCGGCAGGTAGCCCAGCACCACGTTGGCATCGGTCACCGAGGGCTCGGTACCGCCCTTGTTGTAGGCCGCCGGGCCGGGGTCGGCGCCGGCGCTCTGGGGTCCGACGCGCAGCGCCTTGGTGAGCTGGGGCACGTGGGCGATGGAGCCACCGCCGGCGCCCACGGTGCGAACGTCCACGGACGAGGCACGGACGGTAACGTCACCCACGGTGGTCTCGCGGCGCAGCTGGGCCTCGCCGTTCTGCACCAGGGCCACGTCGGTGGAGGTGCCACCCATGTCCAGGGTCAGCAGGTTCGGGAAGCCGGCATTGGTGGCAATCCAGATGGCGCCGGACACCCCGCCCGCCGGCCCGCTCATCAGCAGGTTGACCGGGTAGTTGGCCGAGGCTTCCGAGGAGGCCAGGCCGCCGTCGGAGCGCAGGATGTGCAGCTGGACCGAATCCATGCTGGCTTCCAGCTCCCGCTGCAGGTTGTTCACGTACATCTGTACCTTGGGGCGCACGTAGGAATTGGCGACGGTGGTGACCGTGCGCTCGTATTCCTGCATCTCCGGGATCACCTCCGAGGACGTGGACACGGGGATACCGGGCATCTCCTGTTCGGCAATCGCCTTCACACGCTGCTCGTTGGCACTGTTGGTGAACGAGTTGATCAGCGAGACGGTCAGGGCCTCGATGTCGCGGCCCTTGAGGTAGCGCAGGTCCTCGCGCAGCTTGTCCTCATCGAGTTCGCGCACGATTTCACCGCTGGCGCTGACGCGCTCGTCGGCCTCGATGGTCAGCTCCAGCGGCGCCATGGGATCAGACTTGTTGTAGATGACCCAGCCACCGAGGCCGCCCGGTACGTAGGAGCGCGCGATCTGCAGCACCTGCCGGTAGCCCTTCGTGGTCACCAGGCCCACGCGCGCCCCGGTGCCGGTCAGCACCGTGTTGGTGGCCACGGTCGTGCCGTGCATCACGTGCGTGATGGAGCGCGGATCGACACCGGCGGTTTCGCAGACACGGCGGATGCCGTTCAGCACACCGATGGACGAGTCCGCCGGGGTCGACGGCACCTTGGCCGTCTTGATATCACCGGTTTCCTCGTTGACCAGAAGCACGTCGGTGAAAGTGCCCCCGACATCTACACCAAGGCGGTACGCCATGTCCTTACAACCTCCCTATGGAAAGTGGAATACTTCGATTCAGGCAGTCTTGACGGTCAGCGGACGCTCAGGGCGTCAGGCAGCCGCTCCTGCCCCTTTCGGAAACAGCCCCGCCCGCGTCACCATCGCCGGCACGCTTGTCTGGAGAGGTCCTTCCAGCCAGCGCGCCGTGTCCATGATCCTGTTGATGTCTATCCCGGTCTCGCAGCCCATGCGCTCCAGCATGTACAGGACGTCCTCGGTGGCGACGTTGCCGGTGGCATTGGGCGCAAAGGGGCAGCCGCCAACACCGCCGACGCTGGCGTCCAGCACCCGCACGCCGGCCTGCACCGCGGCATAGGCATTGGCGACACCGGTGTTGCGCGTGTTGTGGAAATGGCAGCGCAACGGCGTGGCGCCGCTGACCGGGCGCACGGCGTCCACCATGCGCGAGATGTCGGTGGGCACGGCCACGCCGATGGTGTCGGCCAGGGCAATCTCGTCGACCCCGGCGTCCACCAGCCGCTGCACAATGGCCACCACGCGCTCGACCGGCACGGCGCCCTCGAAGGGGCAGCCGAACGTGGCACCGATGGTCACACCGCAGCGGATCCCCGCCGCGCGGGCACGGGCCGCTATCTCGCCGACCTGGCGCTGGGTGTCCTCGCTGCTGGTGCCCTGGTTCCTCTGGTTGAAGGTCTCGCTGGCCACCACGACGCAGTTGATTTCCTGCAGCCCGCAGGCCAGCGCCCGGTCGAAGCCGCGATCATTGAGAACCAGGCCGATGTAGGACACGCCCTCGCGCCGCGGCAGAGCAGCGATGACGGCCTCGGCATCGGCCATCTGCGGCACCCGCTTGGGATTCACGAAGCTGGCCACCTCGATGCGCCGCACCCCGGCGTCAACCAGGCGGGTGATGAGTTCGACCTTCGTGCTGGTGTCGAGCAGCGTCGGCTGGCTTTGCAACCCGTCACGGGGGCCGACATCGACAATTTCTACATGCATGGCTGGTGCAACTCCCGGGCTGTATCTTCCAAGCCCATCGGATTGTATACCACTTGTCCGGGCCTGTAACCGTCATTCAGGCCCTGTTCCGGCCCGGAACGGGCTGGCCATTAGCAGAGTATTACGGCCAGTTCCTGTTGCGCGCAGCGTGTTTGACCGGCCTGCGCTCACCCCGCTGGTGGTAGTGCCCGGCCAGTTCATTGTATACAATCCACGCGGACCAGTGAGACCTGCGCCGGCCGGGGACGGGGTCTGCGATACCGAATCTTAAACCGGAAGGACCATGACAATGCCATCGCTGTCGGAACTCAAGGAGAAGGGCCCGCTCGCCGGAATACGGGTCATCGAAATGGGCCAGCTGCTGGCCGGCCCGTTCTGCGGCCAGCTGCTGGCCGACTTCGGCGCCGAAGTCATCAAGGTGGAGCAGCCCGGCAAGGGCGATCCGATGCGGGAATGGGGCCAGGAAAAGGCCCATGGCAAGTCACTGTGGTGGCCGATCGTCGCCCGCAACAAGAAATCCGTCACCCTGAATGCCCGGGTGCCGGAGGGCCAGGCCATCATCCGCCAGCTGGTGGCCGAATCCGACATGATCCTCGAGAACTTCCGCCCCGGCACCATGGAACGCTGGAATCTCGGCTACGACGAGCTGTCGAAAATCAACCCGGGCATCATCATGATCCGCGTGAGCGGCTTCGGCCAGACCGGGCCGATGGCCAGCCAGCCCGGCTATGCCTCCATCGGCGAGGCCATGGGCGGGCTGCGCTACGTGGTCGGCTACCCGGATATGCCCCCCGCACGCACCGGCATCAGCCTGGGGGATTCCCTGGCCGCCGTGTTCGCCTGCCTGGGCGCCCTGATGGCCCTGCACGCCCGCCACAGTACCGGCCGCGGCCAGGTTATCGACTCGGCCATCTACGAATCGGTGTTCGCGCTGATGGAATCGCTGGTGAGCGAGTACACACAAACCGGCTACCAGCGCGAGCGTACCGGGCCGATCCTGCCCAACGTGGCGCCGGCCAACGTCTATCCGACCGCCGACGGCGAGTACCTCATCTCGGCCAACCAGGACACGGTGTTCAAGCGCCTGGCGGAGGCCATGGGCCGGCCGGAACTGGCCGAGGACGAGCGCTACGCCACCCACGGCGCCCGGGGCCAGCGCCAGGCCGAGCTGGACGCCCTGATCGCGGACTGGTCGCGGACGTTCACCTCGGAGCAGCTGCGCGCGCTGCTGAACGAGCACGCGGTGCCGAACGGCAAGATCTACACCGCCGCCGATATCGTCGAGGACGCCCATTACAAGGCCCGGGAGGCGATTGTCCGCATGCCCCACCCGGCCTTCCGCGAGCTGCAGATGCAGAATACCTTTCCGAAGCTCTCGGACACCCCCGGCCAGGTACGCTGGTGCGGGCCGGAACTCGGGCAGCACAACGCCGAAATCTACGGGCAATTGCTGGGCATGGACGAGGCCCGGCAGCAGGAACTGGCCGCCGCGGGCGTCATCTGAGGCGGCTTGCGCCGGTTTTTGCAAGGGGGGATGATGGGAATGTCAACCCGAAACCGTCGGGTACCAGAAGGTCCGACTGAAACAAACGACTGATCCGGAGGGCAGAGAACCATGGAAGCCACAATCAGCAGACAGAAGCAGCACAGCGTGCTGCCGAAAACCACCCACGACGAGGAAGCACGCCAGGAATTCGTGCGTTCCTACAAGAAGTACCTCGTCGGTCACGTGCACGGCGGCAACCGTGAGGTCTACGAGAAAAAGCTGGTGCCCGAGTTCAGGAAGGAACACGGCCGCGCCCCCGAGAACCGGCAGGAAGTGGCCGGCCTGATGGAAACCGACCCCTACTACCGCATGTTCAGCGCCCTGCTGCGCAACAGCCAGGAAATGATGTGGTCGTCCTGCCAGATGCCGGTGCAGCGCGACCTGCAGAAAATCAACACCAAGGTCAGCAAGACCACCGGCAAGACCGGCGGCTCGCTCAAGCTCGACTCCAAGCTCGAGATCCCGCGTTACCACCGCGCCGTTGACATCCATTGCCAGCCCGGCGGTTACCACACCGAGTACACCGAGGACGACGCCGCGGCCGGCGCCATCTACGACCGCGCCGTGCACATCTACGCCATGGGCCAGATGGGCCCGACCAACGCCGACATGGGCGACAGCGTCATCATGTGGCTGAAGGAGCGCCGCCCGGACCTCAAGCCCGTGCGCATCCTCGACCTTGGCTGCTCGGTGGGTCACAGCACCGTGCCCTACACCAAGGCCTACCCCGACGCCGAAATCTACGCTGTCGACGTCGGTGCGCCCATGCTGCGCTACGCGCATGCCCGGGCCGAGGCCCTGGGTGCGAAAATCCACTTCTCGCAGCAGAACGCCGAGAAGCTGAACTTCCGCAACAACTACTTCGATGTCATCGTCTCGCACATCCTTCTGCACGAGACCTCCGAGAAGGCGCTCAAGAACATCTACAACGAGTGCTTCCGCCTGCTCAAGAAGGGCGGCGTCATGCTGCACGTGGAAACCCCGCCCTACCAGGGCATGGAGCCTTTCGACGAGTTCATGCTCGACTGGGATACCCGCAACAACAACGAGCCGTTCTGGCGCCGCTCCCACGAGTTCGACCACGGTGCGATCTGCCGCAAGGCCGGCTTCGCCGAAGGCGCGGACTTCCAGGGCCTGATGCCAAGCGCCTTCCAGGTGGCCGACCAGGACCGCTCGCACGTGTTCCAGGGCGGTGACTTCGGCGGCGGCGGTTTCTGGTACGCCTACGGGGCCCAGAAGGGCTGATTCCCCGGCTCAGCCCAACGGACAAGCACGAGGACGATCGATGACAGCGCAAGTGAAGCTCAAGCGGCGCGCAAAAGGTGAGCGGCCGTATTTCTTCGAAGACCCGAATATCGACAAGGTCATCAGCATGGTCATGGGCCTTGCCGGTGAGGTCTCCGTCATGCACGACCGCCAGGACACCCTCGAGCGACTGCTCGAGGAGAAAGGCCTGGTGACGCGCAAGGAGATCGAGGCCTACAAGCCCAACGCCCAGGTGGCCACTGATCGGGCTGCCTGGCGCGAGACCTTTCTCGGGGAAATCCTGCGTATCGTCGAGATCGAACTCGAGGCTCTCAACGACAAGTCGACCGAGCCCTACGACAAGGCGATCTCGCTGGTGGAAGCCGGCAAGCGCTGAACCGGGGCCCGCAACAAAGTTGTTCAAGACCCGCCTCCAGAGGCGGGTTTTTTTTGCCCGGCCGTGTAGGATGAGCAGCGGTCAAGGCAGGGATCATGAACAGCATGCGGCTAATCATCGGCATGTCCGGCTCCAGCGGGCTCATCTACGGCATTCGTCTGCTGGAAGTACTGAAAACCCAGGCCGAGGTGGAGACACACCTGGTGATGAGCCAGGCGGCGCGCCTCAGCGCGGCAGTGGAAACCGGCTACAGCCAGGGCCAGATCGAGGCGCTGGCCGATGTCGTGCACAATATCCGCGACATCGGTGCCACCATCGCCAGCGGCTCATTCCGCACGGCCGGCATGGTGGTGGCGCCATGCTCCATGAAAACCCTCTCGGCCATCGCGCATTCCTATGCCGACAACCTGCTCACCCGCTCGGCCGACGTGGTGCTGAAGGAACGCCGACGGCTGGTGCTGCTGCCGCGCGAGACGCCCCTGCACACCGGCCACTGCCGCCTGCTGCTGGCCGCTTCGGAGATCGGGGCCGTACTGGTGCCGCCGGTGCCGGCCATGTACACCCGCCCGAAAACCGTGGACGACATCATCGACCATACCGTTGGCCGGGTCCTGGACCTGTTCGACTTCGACAACGACCTGGTGCAGCGCTGGCGCGGCACCGGCGAGACCCTGGCCGACGACTAGCCCGGGTCTCCCCGGCTGTCGTCGCGAGGGCGTCGGGACGCCTCCAGCCACGGGCCGCACGCAAGGGCTGGGAATCGGCGAAGACATGGCAGGCGCCGCGCCGGGGCGGGCGCAGGCCGTGCGCCCCCCGGTTACCG
>CAYGQN010000046.1:0-17160 GCA_964351795.1 uncultured Gammaproteobacteria bacterium | reverse complement strand
GCGATGGCCGATGGGCCGGCCGCGCAGGCGGTTCTTCCTGGCCCGACCGGCCCGCCCGGCACTGGCGGGGCCACGCCGGGCGCCTGATTCCAGCAGCGTCTTCAGCACGTCGGCCGGCATTGCCGCGCGCGCCGCTTCCAGCACCACGTCATCGAGTTCGCCCGGCTCGGTGGTGTTGTCGTCCTTGTCGCGGTCGGCTTCGTCCGCGCCGGCTTCCGGCGGCTCGGGCGGGGGCGGCTCGGGTCCGTCCTGCGCCTCCGGTGCCGGGAAGCGCGTGGCCCGCGGCACCAGCACCAGGCGCGTGGCCAGGCCAAGCGCCATGTCATCGACTTCGGTCGAGCCGAACAGCGCCGTGATGGCCAGCGCGGCACGCGCGGCGAGCATGGGCACGCGCATGGAATCGATGCCGAGCGCCAGGGCACCGGCACACAGGGCCTCGATGACCGGCGGCGTCAGCGCCACGGCCGGCAGCAGGGCCCGGGCCTCGGCCAGGGCGTCGGCATCCAGCGCCGGGCCGAGCGCATCGTGGCGCAGGCCGGTGAGATCGATGTGCAGGGCAAGGCGATCGGCCAGTGCCGGGGACACCGGCTCGTCGTCGCCGGCCCGCTCGTCCAGGGCCACCACGCTGAAGCGGGTGGGCGAGCGCAGGGTGAAACCCTCGCGTTCGGTCACGACTTCGCCGCGGTCCAGCGCCGCGCAGATGTGGGCGACGGTATTGCCGGGAATGCGCTCGGCCATGGGCAGGACGAGCACCTGGCCGCCGGCTTCGGCCAGCAGGCCGCGCTCGGCGATCGGCCGCCCGGCCTCCAGTGTCGCGGCCATATCCAGGCCACCGATGAGCCGGCCTTCGCCAACCTGGGCGGGCACGCGCCGCATGCTGGTGTGCTCGGGCAGGAGTTCCCGCAACCGGCCCAGCCAGGCCTCGCGGACACCGCCCGGGCGGGCAGTGACAAGGACACCGCCCAGACCGATGGGGTCGAGCGCCAGCAGCGCCGCCGCCAGCGCCGCGTCGGCAGCCGGATCCGGCTCAGTCAGCACTGCCGAAGACCTCCTCCATGGCCCGCTCCACGCGCACCGTCGAGCCGGTTTCGTCGAGCGGGTCGCGCCGCAGGCGATGTCGCAGCACGCTGGGGGCGATCTCGCGCAGCTCGGCATCGGTGACGGTATCGGTGCCTTCCAGCGCCGCCAGGGCACGGGCGGCCCGCACCAGGGTCAGCTCGCCGCGCAGGCCATCGGTGCCAAGCGCCATGCACAGGCGCGTGGCCGTCTCCAGCACCGCGTCCGGCACACTCACATCGGGCAGGCGTTCTCGTGCCCGCGTGATCCGGCGGCGGATGCCGCTGTCGCGGCGCTTGAAGCGTTCGCAGAAGGCTGCCGGATCACGATCGAACTCATCGCGCAGGCGTACCACTTCCACCCGGGTAGGCAGATCCTGCGGCGTGGAGACCTCCACCGACAGACCGAAGCGGTCCAGCAGCTGCGGCCGCAGTTCACCCTCCTCCGGGTTGCCGCTGCCGATCAGCACGAACTTCGCCGGATGGCGTACGCTCAGACCTTCGCGCTCGATGAGATTCTGGCCCGAGGCGGCGACATCCAGCAGCAGGTCCACCAGGTGGTCCTCCAGCAGGTTGACCTCGTCGATGTACAGAAAGCCGCGATGCGCCCGCGCCAGCAGGCCGGGCTCGAACACCTTCTCGGCACGGGTCATGGCCCGTTCCAGGTCGAGTGCCCCCACCACGCGATCCTCGGTGGCGCCCAGCGGCAGATCGACCACCGGCACCGCCACCCGGTGATGCTTAAGGGACGTACCGCCATCGTCGCGACAACGCTCACACAGGCCGACGGCGCGGCCGGGCGCGCAGTTGTAGGCGCAGCCGTCGATGGCATCCATCTTCGGCAGCAGGGCCGCCAGGGCGCGAACGGCGGTGGACTTGCCGGTGCCGCGGTCACCGAAGACCAGCACACCACCGATGCCCTGGTCGATGGCGGCGATCAGCAGCGCCCGCTTCATCTCGTCCTGGCCAACGATGGCGGAGAAGGGGAATCTTGGAATGTCGTTCATTTTTTCGCAGTCAGTGTTCGTCGGGAATGACGAGGTGACCTTACGGTGTTCCGGCCGGGGCCGTCCACGGGTGGATGACGCGGCGGCTGCGGGCAGGCTCACCGCCGCGGGCTCGCGCATGCCGTCAGTGACCGGAAACCGGCGGGCTGATGGCTGCGTGCGGCCCGCCGGGCAACTCGAGATCCATGGTGCTGGCCCGGCGACGGCGATTCAGCGCCCACTGCCACAGCGCCGCCTCGCGGATGGGCAGCACGAGGAACCAGTGCTCGATCACAGCCAGTGCCAGCAGGGTGGCGAGGATGGTGTAGCCGGCCTGCTCGAAGACGCTGGCCGCGGCCGCCGCCTCCATGCCGAGCACCACCACCACCACCGTCGCGGCCGTCACCGAGAACGGGAACAGGGCGTTCATCGGCCGGTGACCACAGTAGGAGCTCAGGTACTTCATGTGATCGGGCCAGAACTCCTCGGCCAGGTTGGGCACGCCGAAGAAGATGTTGAGCTTGGTGCTCCAGCGCATCAACCACAGCACCAGGAACGCCCAGGCGCCGAAGGCGTTGGGCTGGCCCTGGACAATCGCGAGCAGCATGACGCCGGTCACCACCACCGCCAGTTCATGGTAGATGCTGGTCTGCAGGGCCAGCCGGAAGCGCTCGCCCAGTGAACAGCCCGGCGGGCAGGGTTCGCTGCGCGGGCCGCTGATCAGCCCCATCAGGTAGGTCAGCTCCAGCCAGCCCCAGATGATGATGGCATAGCCGAAGGCCAGGCAGGCACCCAGCGGCGTCGCGTCGGCACTGACCCGGGCAAAGCCGTACAGTGCTGCCACCAGCACCACGGTGGAGGCGACAGCACTGCGCCGATAGGTATGCACCGGCAGGCCGTCCAGGTACAGCACCAGGCCGGTGCTGAACCACCACACGAACAGCGGGCAGGCAATCCAGAGCGCGACGTCGAGCATGATGTCGTGCCCTTACCAGGCCGGGGCCATCCTGACTTCTGATGGCAGCTCGTGATGGTTGGCCGGCAGCATGTACAGGCGCGCGAACTCGATGGCCGCCCGCGCCGACAGCCAGCCGCGTTTCACGGTGCCCACGATGCCACCACGCTGTTTGGCCTCGTCCACGGCCAGCGAGATGGTGCGCAGGCGACGCAGACCGCGCCGGAAGGCCGGGGAATCGGTATCCAGTGTGAGCGGGAAAATCTGCTTGGCGATCTCGCTGGTGATGTTGAACACCTTGAAGTCGTAGTCCTCGATGTCCAGGCCCAGTGCGCGGTGGAACAGCGGCCGGTTGTGATCACGCACGTACATGGTGGCGTACACGGCCACCTGGAAGAAGCGGATCCACAGCTTGTTGTGACCGCGCAGCAGTGCCGGGTCGGCCTTCATCATCAGGGCCAGCGCCTCGCCATGGCGGAACTCGTCGTTGCACCACTTCTCGAACCACTTGAAGATGGGGTGAAAGCGCAGCTCCGGGTGCGCCTCGAGCTGCCGGTAGATGCTGATGTAGCGGGCATAGCCGATTTTCTCGGACAGGTAGGTCGCGTACAGGATGAACTTGGGCTTGAAGTAGGTGTACTTCTTGGCCCGGCGCAGGAAGCCGAGGTCGATGGCCAGGCCGAAGTCCTTCAGCGCCTGGTTGATGAAGCCGGCGTGACGCGCCTCGTCGCGGGCCATGAAACCCATCAGCTCGCGAATGTCGGGGTTGCTTACCTTGGCCTTGGTTTCCGAGTACAGCACGCAGCCTGAATACTCGGAGGTGCAGGAACTCACCAGGAAGTCCAGGAACTCCTCCTTGAGGTCGGCCGGCAGCCGCTCGACGGCTTCGGAGAACTCGTCGGTACGCTCGAAGTGGCCCTTGTTGGTATCGGCGCGGAACTCGTCCATGAGGTCATCCCACTCCTTGCGCACGCCATCGACGTTCATGCGGTCGAGCGCGTCGTAATCGGTGCGGTAGAAGCGGGGCGAGATGATGTTCTCGGTCTGAGCACGGCGGGTGGATTCGTTGACCGCCTGGCTGGGTGCAATGGCACTCATGTTTGCAATCTCCTCGCGCCTCGGTGGGCGCTTGTTATCGACTGTCCGGCGCAGTATTCCGGTCAGCGTTGAGCAGTACTGCCGACGTTGAGGCGACTCGAGACCTCCGCGGGCAGGAAACGGGCGAAGGCTTCGATCTGTGCCTCGCCAAAGGCATTGAGCACGATCTCGCGCCCGGTTTGCGGGTCGGCCAGGGTCAGCCGGCCATCGGCCCACAATGACAGCATGAACGGCGGCTTCTCACCGACGCCGTACATCCGCCGCTCGCGTGCGAAGCCGCGCATCACGCGGCGCACGAAACCGTCCTCGCCGCTGCGGATGGTCTGGTCCCAGTTGCCGGCGGCGGTGGTGGCAATACCCACGCCGCCATCGGGCAGATCGCCGAAGCGCAGTTCGGTCTTGGAGATGAGCGGCGCGGTCCGCGGCTCGGACTCGGGCAGCAGGCCCAGCCGTGCGGCGCCGGTGAGCAGCATGGTGCTGCCGATGAGCAGGGCCGCCGCCACCAGGGCGCCGCGTGGAAACGACTGGCTGCGGAATGGATCGCTCATGACAGCGCCACCTCGAGCCGGCCATCACCGCCGGCCCGCTGCGCCTCGTCGGCAACCACCCGCAGGGGTCGGTCGGGCACGTTGGCCAGCGCATCGGCAAGCAACCGCGACACGGATGCTGCATCAGGGATGGCCCGCAGCATCGGCTGCGGTTGCATCAGGCGGAACGGCCGCACGAACGGCCACATCACCACGTAGTTGATGCGCTTGCCGTTCGTTACCAGGGGAATGTCCCCGCTGCCATCGCGGTACACCCGCACCGAGGCGGAGGCGATGGCATCGAAGGGCAGGTTGACGCTCATCGTCAGTGCCACGCCGAAGCGCAGGATGATGCGATGGGTGGTAATCGTGAAGATCGCCGCCTTCGCATTCACCCACGCCAGGCCGGACAGCAGCGCGATGGCGAACACCCCCGGCACGACGACGCTGAGCAGCGCGCTGACCACGGCCGGCGTACCGCCGGCAGCGGCGTCGAGCGCGGCCAGGGCCGCCATGCCGGCAAACCAGATGGCCACCAGGCGTACGCGGAAGGCGTGCACGGCAAGCGACCACCAGCGGGGCGAACCCTGCCAGAGGATCTGCTCGCCCCGCGGCAGGTCCTCCGGCAGGCCCGGTACCGGCTCGAACTCGTATTCGCCAATGCTCACAGCAGCGGCTCCGAGCGGGCCGCGGTGGCGTACAGATGGCCACTGGCGTAGTAGGCGCAGATGCGATCCTCCTCGCGGCGGTTGATCTCGTCCGGCTTGGCCAGGGCCGGCACGGTGGCGAAGTGCCGCGCCAGGATGGATTTCACCCGGACCTGACCCTTGCCGGCATCCACCTTGGCGAAGGTCATCGGCAGCATGACCGACTTCTCGCCCACGCTCACTTCCAGGTAGCGAATCATCACCTCGGGGCGATCCACCCAGACGTCGCTGACGGTGCCGGCGACTTCGCCGTCGGCGCCCACCACGGCCATGCCGCGCGGGTCGGGGTCGCCGGCGGCGATGGAGAACTCCGTCGCCACCCGCATCGGGGCGATCTTGGTCTCGCCTTCCATGGTCATGTCCGGCTTCTCCTCGCGCAGTGCGTAGGCGGCCGGGCCAACGCCGTCGACCATGGGATCACCGGTGGGCACCAGGGGTGCGCCCGGCCAGGGAGCCGCCGGCTTCGCCGCGACTTCCGGCTCGTTCGGGGCCGAGGGGCGGTAGATGAGCTCGCCGGTATCAAGCAGGAACTGCTTGGGCGAGGGAATCATCGGGAAGATGCCGCTCTTGACCGGCTTGCGCCTGTCGCCGTCCGGGCCGCGAAGCGGATAACCCTCGCGCCGGTCTTCCTGGCGCAGGTAGAAGATGAGTCCGATGAAGAACAGCCAGAATGCATAAAGCACGAGCTGTGCGACATCGATGTAACCTGTTATGGCTGCGTTTTGCATGGCCCTACCTCCCGCTGATGCGCGTGTCGATGAACTGCCTAACCTGGAAATTCGGCGAAGCCGAGTTTCGAGCCCCTGTCGACGATGCCATCGCTGTGCATCTTCACGAGGGGGCCCAGTGCAACAAGGGTTGCAAACAGCATCGCTATCTCCAGGTGATAGACAAAGCTGTAACCGATGGACGGGTCGGTCAGGGCCGTGCCGAGTTGCCCCTGCACGGCCAGGTGGCCGACAACGTCACGAATGAGTCCGCCCAGGGCGATGCCCAGCCCCGCGGCGGTTGCCTGCACGGCACCCCAGGCGCCCAGCGCCAGGCCGCTCTGGCCACCGCTGTTCAGGCTCATGGCGGCCGTGAGCGTACCCACGGCGAACAGGCCGCCACCGAAACCGATGCAGGCCGTGCCCACGCGAAACAGCGTGGCCGAACCGAGTGGCGCGGCGAAAATGACCGCACAGAAAGCGCCGACACCGACCAGCGCACCAAGGGCGGCCAGTGCCAGGGAATCGATGCCCCGACTGAGCAGGCGGGCGGCCAGCGCGAAGGCCACCAACGTGCCGCCGGCCAGCAGTGCCGTGAGCATGGTGGTGGCTGACACCGACAGGCGCAGCACCTCACCGCCGTAGGGCTCCAGCAGGATGTCCTGCATGCTGAAGGCCGCCGTGCCGAGGCCTACCGCGACCAGGAACCGCCCGGAGCGGGTGCTGCGGGCGAACTGCCGCCAGGCGGCACGGAAATCCTGGGCCTGCGTATCCGCTGCCGAGGGCAGATGCCGACGCGGTTCCTGCTTCCACATGGCAATGAAATTCAGTACCAGGGTGACCACCGCCGCGCCCTGGATAACGCGGATCAGGCGGATTTGCGAGAAGTTCTCGAGCAGTGCGCCGAATACCAGGGCGCTCAGGCCCATGCCTGCCAGCAGCATCACGTACAACAGCGCCACCACCCGCGGCCGCGTGTCCTCGGGGGCGAGGTCGGTGGCCAGCGCCAGGCCGGCGGTCTGCGCGGTGTGCAGGCCCGCGCCCACCATCAGGAAGGCAAGCGCGGTGGCCACATGCCCGATCCACATCGGCCCGGTGGTATCGCCGGACAGCAGCAGCAGGGCGAACGGCATGATGGCCAGCCCTCCCCATTGCATGAGTGTGCCCATCCAGATGTAGGGCACACGCCGCCAGCCGAGCGCCGAGCGATAGTTGTCGGAGCGATGGCCGATGAGCACCCGCGCCGGCGCGAACAGGATGGGCAGGGAGATCATGGTGGACACCAGCCAGGCCGGCACCGCCAGTTCCACGATCATCACCCGGTTCAGGGTGCCGTTGAGCAGCACGATGGCCATGCCCACCGACACCTGGAACAGCGCCAGGCGGGACAGGCGCTTCAGCGGCAACTCGGTGCTGGCGGCATCGGCAAAGGGGAGCATCTCCGGCCCCAGCCGACTCCAGCCCCGCACCATGGCCGCCGAGAGCTTCTTCACCGCCGTTCGAGCTCCATCGCCTGGGAAGTGTAGAACCCGCTGGCCACCCGCTCGGTGCGTGCACCGCGCCACAGCGACAGCTGCGGATGAGCGTCGATCACGGTCCGCAGCCGCGTCTCGGACACCGGCTCGATGGCCGGCGCGCGCGAGGGCCGTGGAAACATGCGGCCAAGCCCGTGCATCACGGCCAGCGCCGGCGTGCGCGGCGCGAAGGTGAACAGCACTGCCGAGCGGGCCCGGGCGGCGAAGTTGGCCAGGGCGTCGGCGATGTCCTCGCTGCGGTAGTGGATGAGTGAATCCATGCACACCACGTAGTCGAAACTGCCGTGCTCGTCCTCAAGGAAATCACCGGCACGGAAACTGATGCGCCCGGCAAGATCGGCCGGCGTGCGCTCGCCGGCCAGGGCCACCAGTTGCGGGGACAGGTCCACCGCCACCACGTCGGCCCCGCGCCGGGCCGCCTCAACGGCAAGCGCACCGGTGCCACAGCCGGCATCCAGCAGGCGCGCGCCGCGGAGATCCGCCGGCATCCAGCCGAGCAGATGGGCCCGCATGCGATCCCGGCCGGCGCGGACGGTTTCCCGGATACGGCCCACCGGGGCGTCGGAGGTCAGCCGCGCCCAGGTTTCCATGGCGGTGCTGTCGAAGTAGGTACGCAGCTGGCCGCGGCGCTGCTCGTAGGTGGTGGTTGGCATCAATCGAACCCCAGCAGATCGAAGATATCCCGGTCCCGCATGGGCTCGGCGATGAGTGGTTCGGTGCCGTTCCAGAGGGCGCCGGCCAGCTTGAGGTACTCCTTCTGCACCGCCAGCACGTCCGGGGATTCCTCCATCTCGAACAGGGTGCATTTCTTCAGCCGGCTGCGACGGATGGCGTCGAGGTCCGGGAAGTGCGCGAGCGAACTCAGGCCGACGGCCTCGTTGAAGCGGTCGATCTGGTCAGTGCCGGCGCTGCGATTGGCGACCACACCACCAAGGCGCACCTTGTAGTTCTTCGACTTCGCGCCGATGGCCGCGACGATGCGGTTCATGGCGAAGATGGAGTCGAAATCATTGGCGGTGATGATGAGTGCGCGATCGGCATGTTGCAGCGGCGCTGCGAAACCGCCGCAGACCACGTCGCCGAGCACATCGAAGATCACCACGTCGGTGTCCTCCAGCAGGTGATGCTCCTTCAGCAGTTTCACCGTCTGGCCGACCACGTAGCCGCCGCAGCCGGTGCCGGCCGGCGGGCCGCCCGCCTCCACGCACATCACCCCGTTATAGCCCTTGAACACGAAGTCATCGAGTTCCAGCTCCTCGGGATGGAAGTCCACGTCCTCGAGCGCATCGATGACCGTGGGCATGAGCTTCTTGGTGAGGGTGAAGGTCGAGTCGTGCTTGGGGTCGCAGCCAATCTGCAGGACCCGTTTGCCGAGCTTGGAAAACGCCACCGAAAGATTGGAAGAGGTCGTGCTCTTGCCAATCCCGCCCTTGCCGTAGACCGCGAAGACTTTCGCGGTGCCGATGTTCACGGGCTCCATCTTCACCTGCACGCTACCCTCCCCATCGGGGCGCTTGGTGATGCTGGATACCGGTACTGTGGTTGTTGTCGTCATGCTGCCGCTACCTCCATGACACCTTCTAGACGATCCTCGAGGTCTTCGCCGGCTCGGCGAAGGGCTTCGAGCGTCTGTTCATCGGGATTCCAGTAATCGCGTTCATGCGCTTCGAGCAGGCGGTTTGCCACCCTGGCCGAGGCCACGGGGTTCAGTTGCGCCAGTCGTTCGCGCATGGCGTCGTCGAGTACGAAAGTTCGCGTGACCTGCTCGTACACCCAGGGCTCGACCTGGCCGGTGGTGGCTGACCATCCCACCGTGTTCGTTATATGTGCCTCGATGTTGCGCACGCCCTCGTACCCGTGGCTGAGCATGTCCTCGTACCACTTGGGGTTGAGCAGGCGGGTGCGCGTCTCGATGGCAACCTGTTCGCTCAGCGTGCGGATGCGGCCCTCGCCGCGGGTCTGGTCGCCGATGTACACCGGCACGGCTTCACCGCGGGCCTGGTGGATGGCGCGACTGATCCCGCCGAGCGTGTCGAAGTAGTGGTCGATGGTGGTGACGCCGAGCTCGACCGATTCCAGGTTCTGGTAGGCCAGGCTGACATCGGCCAGGGCCGAGGCCAGCAGCTCCGGCTGGCGCACGGCGACGCCATCGGGCCGGTAGGCGAAACACTTGCGCTCGCTGTACTGGGTGCCGAGCTCGTCGTCCTCGCCCCAGGCGCTGCTGTCGATGAGCTGATTGACGTTGGCGCCGTAGGCACCATCGGCATTGCTGAACACGCGCAGCGCCGCGTCCTCCAGCGAGCAGTTGTGCTGGCGCTGGTAGTCCAGCGCATGCTTGCGCACGAAGTTGGCCTCGGCCGGCTCGTCGGCCTGCGCGGCCAGCATGGCGGCCTCGGCCAGCATGCGGGTCTGCAGCGGCAGGAGATCCCGGAAAATGCCGGACAGGGTCATGACCACGTCGATGCGCGGCCGGCCGAGTTCCTCCAGCGGAACCAGTTCCGCCCCGCAGGCGCGACCGTAGCTGTCAAATCGCGGCCGGGCACCCAGCAGGGCCAGCGCCTGGGCAATCGCCGCACCCTCGCTCTTGAGATTGTCGGTACCCCAGAGCACCAGGGCGATGGACTCCGGCAGGCTGTCGCCGGCATGTTCGGCCAGCAGGCGGGCGGCCATCCCGGCGCCGTCCCGGACCGCGAAGCTGCTGGGCATGCGGTAGGGGTCGAAGCCGTGCAGGTTGCGACCCGTCGGCAGGATCTCGGTGCTGCGCAGCAGGTCGCCGCCAGGCACCGGGGCGATGAAGTGCCCGCCAAGGGCCCGCAACAGGGCCGGTATTTCGTGGTCTTCGGCCATCAGGGCATCGGCGCTGGCAAGGGCTTCGAGTACCACGCGCAGGGGCTGGTCCCCGCCCCCGGCTTCGGCCAGCGCGGCCTCCACGTCACCGCTTGCAACCAGGGTGGCGACCACCTTGCGCTCCAGCTCGCGGCCGTGTCCGGCCTCGGCAATGGACAGCAGCATCTCCACCCGCTCCTCGGCGGACGGTGCGCGGCCGACCACATGCAGGCCGGTAGGAATGAGGGTGTATTCCAGTTCCAGCACCTGGCGCTGCAAGCGTGTGATCTCGGCCTCGGCGCCGGCGCAGGTCCAGGCCGGCTCGGCCTTGGCGAGCTCGAGCTCGGCGGCCTGCGCCTGGATGCAGTACAGCTCCTGCCCGGCGTCGGCCTGCTCGGCCGGGCTGAGCCCGCGCCAGTGATCCAGAGCCTCCTTCAGCTCCAGAAGCCCCGTGTACAGACCGGCGTGGGTGATGGTCGGGGAGAGATAGCTCACCAGCGTGGCCGCACTGCGGCGCTTGGCGATCGTGCCCTCGGACGGGTTGTTCGCCGCGTACAGGTAGAAGTTCGGCAGCTCGCCAATCAGGCGCTGCGGCCAGCAGGCATCGCCGAGGCCGGATTGCTTGCCCGGCATGAACTCCAGCGCGCCATGGGTCCCGAAGTGCAGCACCGCATCGGCGGCGAAGCCCTCGCGCAGGTAGCGGTAATAGGCACTGAAGGCATGCGTGGGCGCCAGGCCGCGGTCGAACAGCAACCGCATCGGGTCGCCCTCGTAGCCGAACCCGGGCTGAATGCCCACGAACACGTTGCCGAACTGTCGACCCAGCACCTGGATGTTGCGCCCGTCGCTGAGCTGGCGGCCCGGCGCCGGCCCCCACTCGGCTTCCAGTTCCTTCAGGTGCGGCTCGGCGCGCACGTAGTCGTCGGCCGGAATCAGGGTGTGCACGTTGGCATCTGCACCGTACCGGGCGGCGTTGCCAACCACGATGGCCTCGCGCAGGGCGTCAACGTCGGCCGGCAGTTCCCCGGTGTCGTAGCCCTCCGCCTGCATGGCATGCAGCAGGTTGTGCAGGGATTCGAACACCGACAGGAAGGCCGCGCTGCCGACGGCGCCGGCATTGGGCGGAAAGTTGAACAGGGTGATGGCCACGCGGCGGCTCGCCGGTGTGCCACGACGCAGGGCCACCAGGCGGCGCACGCGCGCGGCCAGCAGACCGGCCTGCATGGGCTCGGCCTGCATGGTCGGCTCGGACGCACCACCGGCCGCCTGGGCGCGACCACCGAACACCATCGGGCCGGTCGCGCCGTCGATTTCGGGAATCGCGACCATCATGGTGGCTTCCACCGGCAACAGGCCACGGTCGGAGGCGTGCCAGTGCTGCAGGCTCTGGAACTCCAGTGCATGCGCGGCCACGTAGGGCACGTCCAGGCGCGCCAGCATGTCGGCGGCGGCATCGGCATCGTTGTAGGCCGGCCCGCCGACCAGGGAGAAGCCGGTCAGCGAGACGATGGCATCGACGGTGACGCGATCCCCATCCATGTAGAAGCGCTCGATGGCGGGGCGGGAATCCAGCCCGCTGGCGAAGGCCGGCACCACCTCCAGGCCCTGGGCCTCCAGGGCGGCGATGACGCCATCGTAATGCGCATGGTCGCCGGACAGCAGGTAGGAGCGCATCAGCAGCACACCGACGCGCCCTTGGGTCTTGCCCTTCGGCGCCGGCAGGTCGGCCGGGGACTCGCTCATCATGCCTTCCAGGCGCGGATGATAGATGCCCGTTTCCGGGTATTCGCGCGGCGACCCGGCTTCCACCAGTTCGCGCAGCTGGGCGCGCTCGCCGCTGGCGTAGCGGTTCACCAGCAGGCGCACCATGTTGGCGAAGTTCTCGTCCGAGCAGGCCAGCCAGTACTGCATGGTCAGGAAGTAGGCACGCATGTCCTGGGCCGAGCCGGGAATGAAGCGCAGGATCTTCGGCAGCCGCCGCAGCATGGCGAGCTGCTTCTGGCCGGAGCTGGTGTTCTTTTTCGAGGAGCCGCGCAGGCACTTCAGGAGCGAGGTGATTTTCGACTCCTTGCGGCCGCAGTCGAAGCCGCCCATACGGGTGAGCTTGACGACTTCGCCGGCCGACATGCACACCACCATCGCATCGCAGTCATCGCGCCGCGCCTGCAGTGCCGGCAGCACCTGGCGGATGTGTTCCTCCAGGAACAGCATGGTCACCACGATGATGTCGGCGGTGGCGATGTCGTCCAGGCATGCCTGCAGTGCACCCGGTTCACTGCCCCACCGCGCGGCGGCGTGCATGGACATCGTCAGGCCGGGCAGCTGTTTTTGCAGTTGCGCCGAGGCGCGGTCGACCGCGCCCTGTACGTGCGCGTCCAGGGTGACCAGGACGAGGCGCACGCCGATCCTGTCAGCGGCTGTAGTGCGCTTTGGCATCGTAGAGTGTCTCCAGGGAAATCACCTGCAGGCCGTGCTCGTCGGCAAACCGCTCGGTATTGCGACGGGCCTTGCCGCGCACGAAGAAGGGAATCTTGCGCAGCTCGGCTTCGGCGGCCGGCTCCCATTGCAGTGGCCCGTCGCTGGCGGCGCCCTCGGGCGTCGCGGCCGTCTCGGCATGACCGCCGAGATGCGAAGGGGCCGTGTCATTGAATTCGAAATCGTCCCGGAACATGCCCAGCAGGTGTTCTTCCAGGCCCATCATCAGCGGGTGGACCCAGGTGTCGAACAGCACGTTGGCGCCCTCGAAACCCATCTGCGGGGAGTAGCGCGCCGGGCAGTCCTGCACATGAAAGGGCGCGGAGATGACCGCACAGGGCAGGCGTAGGCGCTTGGCGATGTGCCGCTCCATCTGTGTGCCGAGCACCAGTTCGGGCTGCACCGCCTGCACGGCCTTTTCCACTTCCAGGTAGTTGTCGGAGATGAGTGCCTCCAGGCCGAGCGCGGCGGCTGCCTTGCGCACTTCCTTGGCGTTCTCGCGGCTGTAGGTACCAAGGCCCACCACCTCGAAGCCGAGCTCCTCGGTCGCGACCCGCGCCGCGGCCACGGCATGGCTGGCGTCGCCGAAGATGAAGGTGCGCTTGCCGGTGAGGTAGGTGGAATCCACCGAGCGGGAGTACCAGGGCAGGCGTGCATCACGAGCCGCTTCGGCGGCAGCGATATCCACCCCGGTGATGGCCGCGATCTCGGCGAGCATGTCCATGGTGGCGCCAACGCCGATCGGCACCGTCCAGACCGTCGGCTGACCGAAGCTGCGCTCCAGCCACTTGCAGATCGTCCTGGCGACCTCCGGGTACAGACAGATGTTGAAATCGGCCTCCGGGATGGCATTGATGGCCGCCACGTCGGCACCGAGCGGGGCGATGACATTCACATCCACGCCAACGCTGTCCAGCAGGCCGACGATTTCCTTGACGTCATCTCGGCAATGGAAGCCGAGCGAGGTCGGCCCCAGCAGGTTCGCGCGCGGGCGCTCGCCCGGCTCGCGCTGGAAGGCTTCGCCGTTCGCCGGTACCCGTGCGGCCAGCACCGCGCGCACCAGGTGATAGAAGGTTTCGCTGGCGCCCCAGTTCTCCTTGCGCGAGTAGGCCGGCAGCTCCAGGGGCACCACGGGCACGGGCAGACCCATGCCTTCGGCCAGCGAGCCGGGCTGATCCTGGATGAGCTCGGCCGTGCAGGACTCGCCGACCAGCATGAGGTCGGGCTTGAAGCGCTCCCAGGTCTGGCGCAGGGCGCTCAGGACCAGGTCGGCGGTGTCGCCGCCGAGGTCGCGCGCCTGGAAGGTGGTATAGCTCACCGGCGGGCGATGGTCGTTCCGCTCGATCATGGTGAACAGCAGGTCGGCGTAGGTATCGCCCTGCGGTGCATGCAGCAGGTAGTGGACACCCCGCATGGAATTGGCGATGCGCATCGCGCCGATGTGGGGTGGGCCTTCGTAGGTCCAAAGTGTCAGTTCCACCGGTCAGATCTCCAGTCGCGCGCGGCGGTTCAGCGGGCGGATGAACAGCTCGGCGAGGTCCGCCGCCTGCTCGTAACCCTGGATTGGCGTGAAGGCGAGCTCGATGGACCACTTGGTGGTCAGACCTCGGGCCTCCAGCGGATTGGCCAGCCCCAGGCCGCAGACCGTCAGGTCGGGACGGTCATCGGCTACCCGGTCGAGCTGGCGTTCCACGTCCTGGCCTTCGACCAGGCGGGCGCCGCTGCCAAGCAGTGCGAGTTCCGGCGCCATGAGCTGGCGGTCGAGATAGGGCACACCGACCTCCAGCGGACGCATTCCGCATTCGCGCTCGAGGAAGCGCGCCAGCGGGATTTCCAGCTGCGAGTCCGGCAGAAAGCTGATGCTGCGATTGCCGAGGTGTTCACTGGCGCGCGCCAGCGCCTCGGTGGCACGGCGACGCGGTGCGGCAGTGACCGACTCGAAATGCGCGGCATCGATGCCGAAAGCGGTGGCCGCGGCCTGCAGCCACAGCGTGGTGCCCTCCGCACCCAGCGGGAACGGCGCCTCGAGCACGGCAGCGCCACGGCTGCGCAGGGCACGCGCGGTGGCGCTGAGAAACGGCTGTGCCAGCAGCACCCGGGTGGCCGGGCCCACCGCGGGCAGGGCGTCGGAGCGGCGCGGCGGGAAAAAGGCGACAGGGCCGATGCCGAGCGCGTCGAACAGGCGCTGCATCTGGTCTTCGACCACGTCCGCCAGTGTGCCGACCACCAGCAGCGACGGCGCGTCGCCGGTCGCGGCGGGCAGTTCCGGCACCAGCGCCGCAAGGCAGGTGTCCTCGCCCTCGGTGAAAGTCGTTTCAATGCCGGAGCCCGAGTAGCTCACGAAACGCACGCGACCCTGGTGGCGCGCGCCCTGGCGCTCCGCCGCCTTGGCAAGGTCGAGCTTGATGACCTCGGACGGGCAGGAGCCGACCAGGAACAGCGTGCGGATATCGGGCCGGCGGTCCAGCAGTTCATCCACCACGCGATCGATCTCATCGTGGCAATCGGCGATGCCGGCGAGGTCACGGTCCTGCAGGATGGCGGTGGCGAAACGCGGCTCGGCGAAAATCATCACGCCGGCAGCGGACTGAATGAGATGGGCGCAGGTGCGCGAGCCGACCACCAGGAAGAAGGCATCCTGGATCTTGCGATGGAGCCAGACGATGCCGGTGAGCCCGCAGAACACTTCGCGCTGCGCACGCTCGCGCAGCACGGGGCGCTCTTCACAACCGCTGAGGGTTTCGGCGGGCCGGCTCACGAGACGGCTCCCGAGGCTGCCGCCAGCGCGCTGTCGGAACTGTTTTTCTGTTGCGCTGCACCGTTTTCAGCGGCCAGCCGGGCTGCACGGAGTTTGAGCAGAAACTGTGTTGCGTTGACTACGTACGCGGCGTAGGCTCCGAGAGCAAGGTACATCAGGTGCGTTGTACCAAGGGTCTCGAACAGCAGGCCTGCGAGGTACGCGGTGTGCAGGGCCAGAACCAGCATGCTCACCACGTCCTCCCAGAAGAACGCGTCGGCGAACAGGTACTGGCCGAATACCACGCGTTCCCATATCGCGCCGGTGACCATGATGAGGTAGAGGATGATGGTCTTCAGCACGACGGATGCCGTCGCGATGGATTCCCCCTCTCCGGTCCACAGGAACCGGAGCACCAGGGCCAGGCTGCCCAGGAACACGATGAACTGCAGCGGTGCGAGGATGCCTTGCACGAGCGTCCATGGCGTCTCGTCCCGGCGGCGGCGCTGTTCGGCCGTATACAGTGGCTGGGCGGGTGTCGTTTTTTTCTCGCGCTGCAACATTAGCCTTTTCCCGGCGAGGTTTTGGAATGACTGTATACGCGGCCGGGAAGAGTGTCAACTAAACTTGACGTACATTTAGATTGACACCTGCACCAAGGGATTGGATGATTGAGCGGACGATTCAGCCCTGGGGGGTGCGTACCCGCATGATGCGCGTACACGATCGTCCAAAAATAAACTAGAAGCCTCTGCCGACCTTCACGGACTGAAGCGGCAACACATGAAGAGGCGTCAGGTTTGCCGCACTTTCGCCGGGGTGGGCACCCCTCCCGGCCGGTCGGCCAACCGACACGGAGGATGAGGAATGGCCAACCTTAAGCGGCTGCTGCCCAGCGGCACTGACATGTTGAACGTGGACCTGCTTGCTGTTGCCTCGGCAAAGCAGATCGATAACTGCGATGACGTCGGTTACCGTGATCTGACCGACGTGTTCTCCGACTTCAACGTCGAAGGCGTGGAGAACTGGACCGACTACACTGCCCTGGCGCGCACCATCGAGGGAGAAATCATCCCGCGCATGCTGCTCGCCCACCGGGCCGCGGCCGTCAGCGATGAGCCGCGCCCGGCCAGCGGGCGGCACATCACCGAGCGCGATGTCCGCCAGCTGGTGGAATGCACGCTCAGCCGCGAAGAGCGCGCTGCCAACGACCTTGTGCGCGGCGTCCGCGACGAGGGCGCCACCGTGGAGCAGATCTTCATCGACCTGCTGTCCCCGGCCGCGCGAATCCTCGGTGAACTCTGGGAAGAGGACGAACGCGACTTCACCGAAGTCACCATCGGGTTGTGGCGGCTGCAGTCCACCCTGCGGGACCTGGGGGCCGGCTTCACCGGCGATTCCCAGCATCACTACGGCAACGGTCGGGCGGCCCTCATCACGCCGGTTCCCGGCGAGCAGCATACTTTCGGCATCGCCATGGTCAGCGATTTCTTCCGTCGCGCCGGCTGGTCGGTGGTGGATGGCACCAATGGTTCAACCGCCGAGTTATGCG
>CAYGQN010000045.1:4550-17163 GCA_964351795.1 uncultured Gammaproteobacteria bacterium | reverse complement strand
TGGCGGCCATGGGCCCCATGATCTCGCGGCCCGGGTTGTCGCTGCCCACCGCGATGGGCAGCATGGCCAGAGCGGTGACCAGCGCCGTCATCAGGATCGAGGGCAGGCGCTCCTCGGCGCCGCGCATCGCCGTGGCCAGTGACCATTGCGCGCCCTCCACCGCCACCAGGTGCTGGTAGTGACTGACCAGCATGATGGCATTGCGCACGGTGATACCGAACAGCGTGATGAAGCCGACCATCGAGCCCACCGATACCACGGCGCCGGTCATCAGTGCCGCCAGCACCCCCCCGACCAGTGCGAACGGCAGGTTCAGCAGGACCAGCAGCAGGTGGCGCAGGCTGCCGATGGCAATGTAGACCAGCAGCAGCACCGCCATGCCGACCAGCCCCGCGTGCAGAAGCAGCTGCTCGCGTGCGGCCGCGCCCTCGACGGCCGCGCCGGTGAACTCCGGATAATGACCGGCTTCGAAGCGCACACCGCCCAGCACCGCCTCGCGCACCGCCTGCATGAATTCGCCAAGGTCACGGCCGTGCACGGCGGCGGTGACCGTCTGCACGCGCTGGGCGCCCTGGTGCAGGATGCTGTAGCGCCCGCTGCCCTGGTAGACCGCCGCGAGCTGGTCCAGGCGCACTACGCCAAGCCCGGTGCGCACCGGCAGGGCAGCGAGATCCTCCGGTTGCCGGCGGCCTGTCGCATCGAGGATCACCACCACGTCGCGCAGCAGGCTGCCGAACGGGACCTGCGCCACCCGCACGCCCTCGAACGCTATCCGGACGTTGTCGATGAGCTGCGCGGGCGCCAGCCCGTGGCGGGCCAGCGCCGCGGAGTCCGGGACGATCCGCAACATGGGCGTGGCCGGGGCGGCCCGCACCTGCACGTCGGCGGCCCCGGGTATCCGGCTGACGATGGCGGCCACCTCCTGCGCTCGCGCATCGAGGCGATCCAGGTCGTTGCCGTACAGGTTGATCACCACCGGCGAGGTGTAGCCGGAAATGGTCTCGTTGACGCGCTCGGTGAGGAAGGTCTCGGTCTCGAAGACGATGCCGGGGAAACCCTCCAGGCGCTCGCGCAGGGCATCCAGCACCCGCTGCTGGCCGGCGCCGTCCATCGGTTCGAGGTCAATCTCGTATTCGCTGTAATGGCTGCCGAAGGTATCCGCGCCCCGCTCGGCGCGACCGGCCCACTGCGACGCCGAACGCACGCCGGGTATCTGCAGGAACTCGTTCACCAGGCGCGAGCCGATGCGGATGGATTCGGTCAGCGAGGTCCCGGCGGCGCTGGCGGTATGCACCATGTAGTGGCCCTCGCGCAGTTCCGGCAGGAAGCGCGTGCCGAGCAGTGGCAGCAGGGCCGCAACCAGCAGGCACAGCAGCACGCTGGCAAGCACCGTCAGCACGGGTACGCGACAGCTTGCCTCCAGCAGCCGCCGGTAACCACCACGCAGCCAGCGGATCACCGGTGCTTCGGTGTCACTCGCCGGGCCGTGCGCCAGCAGGGCATAGCACAGCGCCGGTGTCACGGTCAGGGCGACCAGCAGGGACACCAGGATGGCGACGATGTACGAGAACCCGAGCGGCGCGAACAGCCGGCCCGCCACGCCGGAGAGCGTCAGCAACGGCACGAACACCAGCGCCACGATGAAGCTGGCGTAGACCACCGATCCGCGCACTTCCATGGACGCGTCGAACACCACCGACGACAGCGGCCGCGGCGCGGCCAGGGCGCGGTTCTCGCGCAGGCGGCGGAAGATGTTCTCGGTGTCGATGATGGCATCATCCACCACCTCGCCGAGGGCAATCGCCAGGCCGCCGATCACCATGATGTTCAGGTTCACGCCGATTTCCAGCAGCACCACCACCGCCCCCAGCAGCGACAGTGGAATGGCAAGGGCCGAGATGAAGGCGGTGCGCAGGTTGAACAGGAAGGCGAACAGCACCAGCACCACGAACAGCGCACCGACCAGCAGGTGTGAACCGATGTTGCGGATGGACGCCTCGATGTAGTCGGCCGGCCGGAACAGCCTGGCGTGCAGGTCCACGCCCTGCGCCGCCAGCAACGGCCGCAGGTCGGCCAGCGCCGCCTCGACCGCGCTCGACACCGTCATCGTGTTGGCGTCGTACTGACCGATCACCATCATCACGATGCCGGGCCGGCCGCCGATGGCCGCGGCACCGATGGGCGGCGCCGCGGCCCAGCCCACACGCGCCACGTCGCCAAGCGTGATGACGGCACGGCCCTGCTCACGGACGATGACCGAGGCCAGCGCTTCCGGCGCGATCGGCTGTTCTGCCTCGATGACAATCTTCTGGTTGTCATTGGCGATGAAGCCCAGCCCGGCGAGCCGGGTCGCCCGACCGGCGGCGGCCAGCACCTCGTCCAGGCCGACCTGCAGTCGCTGGAGTGCCTCGGGCCGGGGGCGGATCTGCAATTGCCGGATGTCGCCACCGAACACGTTGACGTCCGCCACCCCCTCCACCGCCAGGAGCCTTGGCACGATGGTGGCGTCGACCAGGTCCCGCAGGAACATCAGGTCGCGCGAGGCGGACTGCACGCCGATGGTCAGTACCGTGGCCGAGGACGAGGCCAGGGGCACCGGCACCGGCGTGCTCACCCCCGCCGGCAGCAGGTCAATGACCCCGGCAAGGCGCTCGGAAACCAGTTGCCTTATGCGGTAGACGTCGGCGTCATCCTCGAAGATCACCGTGACAACGGACAGACCCTGGATGGACTCGGAGCGGATCTGGCGCAGGTCGATCAGACCACTCAGGGCCGTCTCGACCGGCTGGGTGACGAGCACTTCCACCTGCTCGGTGGACAGGCCAGGCGCCTCGGTCTGGATGATGACCTGGCGCGGCGAGAACTCCGGGAAGACATCCAGGCCCGCATGGGACAGTGAATACATCCCGTACACGAGCAGCAGCGCTGCCAGGACCAGCACAACGCCGCGGAACCGGACCGAGAAGCGGACGAGCGCGGCGAGCACCGGCAGGCCTCAGCAGCCGCGAGGGCAGCGCTGCGATGCCCGGGCCGCCGGCCGGCAACGGCACATGCCGGACCGGCCGGGCGCAGTGGCTGCAGACGAGGCCCCGGACGGGGCCGCTGACAGGCCTGCACGGCCGCCGGACGCCGCGCCCGCCGCTTCGCTGCCAGCGCCGGCCGGTGCCTCAATCGGCATCGTCTTCCTCCGGGATGTTCCAGCGGCTCTCCTCGGACAGCAGGGCCTGGGCGCCGGTCGCGACCACCGCATGGCCGGCCAGGGCAGGGTCCGGCAGGAACCAGCCTTGCGGGACACGCTCGGCCTCGACCAGCGGCGTGCGCAGGAAAAGTCCGGCCTCGTGGCGCAGGTAGAACCAGGGGCGCCCGTAATGCCACACCACGGCGGACTCCGGCACGACCACGCCCGTCCTGACAGCGGCGCTCTGCAGGCCCGCCGCGAGCTGCATGCCGGCCCGCAACCCTTCCGCCTCCGTCAGGGCCATCCAGGTCTCACCCTGGGCGATGCCGACCGGGCCGGCCGGGCCGAGCACCCTGGCCGGGCGTTCGGCCTCGACGGCACCCAGCTGGAGTCGATCACCGGACTCCAGCCGGGTCCCCGGTGGCAATGTCACCAGCACCAGGGCCTGTTCCTGCAGCCAGTTTGCAAACGCGGCGTCATCGTCCATGCCGAGCACCCGCTCGGCAACGGCACCACCCCAGCGCGCCGTCATGGCAAGGCGCGCATCGGACACTGCGGCTTCGGCCCCGGCCAGCTCGGCTGCCGCCAGGCCCGCTTCCAGCTCGGCCTCGCGCAGCCGCTGGCGCGGTGGCAGGGAGCGCCCGCTCAGCCCGCGCAGATCCCGCAGCACGTCGCGGGAGGTCGCATGTCGCTCGCGCGCGGCCAGCAATCGCGACCGCGCCTGGCGATAGCTGCCGCGGGCCCCCAGCAGGGGCGTGGTATCGAGCACCTCGGCCCGCACCGGAAGAGCTGTCCGCTGTGACACCACCGCCAGGGTCTGCGGGACGATGCCGGCCTGTTCCATCCGGGCCGTGCCGAGGCGCACCGCCGCCCGCCCGTCGATGTATTCCCCGGCGCGGCTCAAAGCCTCTTCCGTCTCGTCGTCCTCAACGGATGTCGCCTGGCCGAGCAGGCCGCGCACGCGCTCGAGCACGGTGCCGTCCTCATCGCGATCATCGTCGGCCTGCACAGCGGCGCCGGCCAGGCACAGCAGCAGCACCAGCAGGCGCAGTTCAAGATTCATCATCGATATCCGTCACCCGGGCATAGACGCTGCCATCCAATGGCCTGCGCACAGCATGTTCCACATCCCCGAGTACCCCGTACAGGGTCTCCCGGAGGTCCAGTACGGCGAGGTCGGCGCTGACGCGTTCCTGGCGTGCCTGCAGCAGCTGCAGGTGATCAGCGTAACCGGCCGCTGCCTGCTGCTCGCTCAGGGAGACATTCTCGCGCGCCCGCGCCAGCAATGCGTGCGCGAGGTCCAGCGCCTCGCGCACCGCCGCCCAGCGCGCCAGCGCCGTCTGCAGGCCGGTGATGACGCCGGCCTGCAGCGCCTGGAACTGCGCCGCACGCAGCGCCCGCCCGGCACGGGCCTCGGCAATCGGGCCTTCGTTGCGATTCAGCACGGGCAGCGGCAGGCCGGCAGCCAGCTGCCAGATATTGTCGCCCTGTTCGTAGAACCAGGACGGCGACAGGTTGATGTCGGGCATCTGCCGCGCCACCTGCAGTTCCAGCTGAGCCTCCGCCGCGGCATAGCGGGCCAGGGCCGCCAGGATGTCGTTGCGGCCGGTGAGGGCCTCGCGCTGCAGCTCGGCCGCGGCAGGCAGAGTCTCCGGCAGCGCCGGCAGCATCGGGGCGGACAGGCCATCCAGCGCCGTGACGCGCACCCCCATGGCCGCCGCCAGGTCGGCCCTGGCCGTGACCTCGGCAACCCGCTGTTCGGCGGCACGCAGACTGAAGCGCTGCGCGGCCAGCCGCGCCTGGCCGAGTTCGAAAGCGCCGGCCTGACCGGCCCCGACACGTTCGCGGATGAGCTCGACCTGCGCATCGGCGACTTCCCCGCCCTCGGCCAGCAGCGCACTGCGCGCCCGGGCGAAGGTCAGCGTCGCCCAGGCCGCGCGCACCGCCTGGCGGACCTGCCAGGCCGCCTCGCGCAAATCGAAGGCGGCGGCTTCGCGCTCGGCCCGGGCAGCCGCCACGGCGGCCGGCCGGGTGCCCCGGGCCTGCACCAGCCAGGACAGGCCTATCCCGCCGCCAACGCGGTTGCTGTCCTCGTCGTCGATACGGGAATGCCTTTCAAGCGGCAGGTCCAGCACGGGGTTGGGCAGGGCACCGGCGGTGATGATGCCGCCCTCGGCCACGGCAATACGTGCCCGTGCCGGCGCCAGCGCCGGGTTCACGGCCAGGGCGGCGGTCACCAGCCGCGACAATTGCAGCGTGGCGGATTGCCCGGCCAACGGTTCAGGCGACAGCCCGGCCCGTGCCAGTGCGGCGCTGATGCGCTGGTCCTGGAGACTGCCCGGCAGAGGATGCGCAGCCTGTTCCAGCGGTGCCGGCGCGTAGGATTGCAACGCGCAGCCAGCAAGCAGTGCTGCCAGCAGCCCCGCGGTGCTGGCCCGGCGCTGCGCAACGCCGGCCCGTGTGGATTCCATCAGCAAGATGCCTGCCTTTCCAGTGCCGGATGATGCCGGTCTTGTCGTTTTCGACAGGGCGGCAACCCAATCGCAGCGGTCAGCGCCTCGGATGGCAGAGGATACGCCCAGATGCGCGGTATTTGCACATGCGGCGGCAGCAGGCGGTAACGACCCCGCTGTCGGTCACCGTGGGCACGCAGTGGCTGCGGGGCAGTGGTCTTGAAGCCGGTCGCCGGGCGGCCAACGGCTCAGGGCCGGGCGGCGGATTCCCCGGACGCGGCCTCGGACTCGCCGGAGGCTTCAGCGGCGGGCGCTGCCTCCAGCCACTGGTTCAGCATGTGCAGGTCACCGGGGTTGAGTGTACCGGCCTGTCGCTTGAGCTGGATCTGGCTGGCCACGTAATCGATTCGGGCATTGGCGTAGTCGCGCACCGCGGCGAACAGGGTGCGCTGCGCTGCCAGCACATCGACGATGTCACGGGTACCGACCTCGTAACCGGCTTCGGAGGCATCCAGTGCCGAACGCGAGGACACGATGGATTGTTTGCGTGCCCGCGTTCTGGCGGCGTCGCTGCGCACGCGGATGAAGAACGCCCTTGCCTGCTGCGTGACGTTGCGAACTGTGCCGAGGTAGCGCTCCAGGGCCGCGTCGGAGTTGGCGAGCGCCTGGCGGCGGGCCGCGCTGATGCCTCCACCGGCGAACAGCGGCATCTGCACGTTCAACGACAGGAAACGCCGGTCGCGGTTGTTCGGAAACGCGGTGGTGACGTTGTTGATCAGGTTGTCCTGGACGAGGTCCTGGTTGGACTCGGAGTAGCCCAGCTGCAGCTCCACCGTTGGCATGTGCGCGGAGCTGGCGGCCCTGGCCCCCTCGCCGGCCGCTTCGCGGAACGCGGCAGCGGCCTTGATGTCGTAGCTGTTCTCCAGTGCGAACTGCACCCACTGCTCGGCATCGTCCGGTTCCGGATCAGAGATTGGGAAATCCTCGCGCAGCTGCCAGACGGCGGCGTGCTGCTGGCCGGTGAGCACGGACAACTGCTCGAGGCTGATGCCAACCTCCCCCTCGGTGGCCAGCCGCTCCGCAACGGCGAGATCGTAGGCGGCGCGCGCCTCATTCACATCGGTGATGGCGACCATCCCGACCTCGAACCGCTGCTCGGCCTGTTCGAGCTGGGCCTTGACCGCCGTTTCCTGCGCCCGCGCCGAGCGCAGGTTCGCGTTCGCGCGCAGCACGTTCAGGTAGGCGTCGGATACCCGCACGATGAGGTCCTGCTGCGCCGCCGCGAACACCGCCTCGGCCTCGTCGGTCAGCGCCTGGCCCTGCTGGAAACGGAACCAGGCCGGCAGGTTGAACAACGGCTGACGCAGATTGAACGCGAAGCCCAGGGTATCCGAGGAGGTATCGGTGGAGTTGTCGAACAGGAAGCCACCGGCCGGGAAGCTGCCGCGGGACTCGGTGAAATCGTCCTCGTAATTGGCGCTGGCATCGATCCTCGGCAACAGTTCAGCGCGCCCCAGCAGTTCTTCCTCGAGGCCGGCACGATACGTGGCCCGGGCCTCGGCGAGGCCGTGGTCGTTGGCCAGCGCCGCCTCGTACACCTCGGTGATGGAATCGCCGTCGGCTGTATCGGCGTTGCCTGCGGTGGCCCCGGCGGTGCCAAGCACGGCCAGCAGGCCGAGTGCGGCCAGCCGGCACAGCGAAGACGAACCGCGCCTGCCAGGCGCAGGCGGTGTGATGGCACCTGCGGCGGGATCCGCGTGCTGGTCGTCGAGCCTTGCCTGCATTGCTGAATAAAGTTCCTGGTGACCGGTCCTGGGGCTCGGCTAGCGACCGCTGTGGCGCGCGGACTCTCCGCTGGCGCCAGTCTGGCCGCTCGCATCGATGCGAGCCGGCAGTATTGTGACGGAAGACATCCTCGATTGCATCCCGCTGCAGTGCAGCGGCGTACCCTCGGAAACGCCAGATGCAATGTGACGTCAAGCCACATCACGCGCCGCGCCATGGTGATTCAACGCGCGCTCTGCGGCCCCGGTCACAGTCACGGGCCTGCCGGCCGGGCCTGCACCGGCTTGTGCTTGCCGGCCTCCGGCAACCGGACTGGCGATGGGGCTTGTTGCATGGGCCCCCGGCGCGGCCGGGCACCGACCGCGACCGACAGCCGATAGTGGACAGCATTTGCACAGCGGCGCACCGGACAGTGACGGCGGCGGGCCACTGCACGTGGCACACTGGCACGGGCGCTGCGGCTGCAGCCGCCGTCGGACGGATGTCCGGGCCGGCCAGCGCCGCGCGGGGCGCGTCCATCGGGCGCGCAGCAGCGCCTGCCTGGCCGTGCCCGCGGCCAGGCCGCGGCGGCGGGGATGGCCCCGCCTTTGCCCATTTCCGGAGCCGACAGCCATGCAGACATCCCCGACCCGCATCCGGCCCGCCTGCGCGGGCGGCATCGCCCAGGCATTGTTGCTCGGTCTGGCGATGCTGGCGCAGGTCGCGGCCGCGCCGGCGGCCGACATCGGCCGGCTCTGGCAGATCAGCCGCGACGGGCAGCTGCGGGGCCACCTGTTCGCGACCATGCATCTGGATGATCCGGAGGTCACGGCGCTGCCGGCGGCGCTGGCCGCGGCGCTCGCCGACGCCGATCGCCTGCTGCTGGAAGTGCGCCTGGACCCGGCTGCCATGGCCGAATACGGCCGGCGCATCTGGCTGCCTGCCGGCGAGGATCTCGCCGACCACCTGGCGCCGGAACTCCTGGCAAGATATCTCGGGATCACGGCGGCGTACGGCCTCGACCCGGCCCGCGCCCGCATGCTGCGGCCGTGGGCGGCAAGCAATCTCATTGCCCGGCCGCCGCCCACTGGCCGGCCGGTGCTCGATGAGGTGCTGCTGCAGTGGGCCGAAGCGCGCAATCTGCCCGTGGATGGGCTGGAAACCATGGCTGCCCTGATCGACACGCTGGAGTCGATGGCGACCGCCGAGCAGGTCGTCATGCTGGAGGACACCATCACCAACCATGACGTGCTGGCCGAGGAAATCGTTGCCCTGCGGCGACACTACCTGGCGGGTGATCTGCCGGCCCTGTTCGCACTCACGCAGGATGATTACGAGGATCCGGAACTGGCGGCGCGCTTTCTCGATGCGCTCCTGTACGAGCGCAACGATCGCTGGCTGCCGGACATCGAAGCCGCGCTCGCCCGCGAGCGCGTGGTGATCGCCGTTGGCGCACTGCACCTGCCGGGCCAGCGCGGCCTGTTGCGCCAGCTGCGCGCAGCCGGCTGGACCGTGGCGCCCGTGGCAGTGGACAAACCTTAGAGGCCCCGGGCGGCGTCCTGCCGGTCAAAACGGCACCAGCCTGCCGCGGGCGCGACGCGCGCGCCGGGCCCGCAGCCGGCCACCCGGTTGGCACTGCCCCGCCCAATGTCCGGAACAGGCCGTCGCGGCTGGCGCCGTCAGTGCTTGTCGGGCTCCCGCGCGGAGTAGGCTGCCTGCTGGTCGGGGCTGGCCTCGGTCTGGTATTTCGCTTTCCACTCCCGGTAGGGCATGCCGTAGACGATCTCGCGGGCGGCCTCGTACTCGAGTGTTTCGCCGCGCTCCTGCGCAGCCGCGACATACCACTTGGACAGGCAGTTGCGGCAGAAGCCGGCAAGGTTCATCAGGTCGATGTTCTGGACCTCGGTGTGCTCGCGCAGGTAGTCGCGCAGGTGGCGGAACACGGCCGCCTCGATCTCGGTCTGCGTCTTCTCATCCATTGTCGGGATCCTCCTAAGCGTTGCCGCGGCCATCGTTGCCGGGGCTACAGTTGATGCTTCTGCATGCGGTAGCGCATGGCCATGCGGGTGATTCCCAGCATGCGCGCCGCTTCGGACACGTTGCCGTCGCTGCGCTCCAGCGCGCGCTGCAGCATGTGCTTCTCGACCTCCTCGAGGGTGAGATCGTCAAGGTCGGTGCCGGCACCCGCGCCTGGCCCGTCGGCCGCGGCCGGTGCCGGCCCCAGCCCGAGCATGGCCGCACTGACCGCCTGGCCACCGGCCATCAGCACCGTGCGCTCCAGTACATGGCGCAACTCACGTACATTGCCCGGCCAGTGCCAGGCGAGCAGCGCCGCCTCGGCATCGGCGGTGAAGCGTGGCTCGGGCTGGCCATAGCGACGGGCGGTGATGGCCGCGAAGTGCCGGGCCAGCAGCAGGACATCCTCGCCGCGCTCGCGCAGGGGCGGCAGGGTGAGCGTGAGCACGTTGAGCCGGTAGTACAGGTCCGCGCGCAAGGCACCGTCCTCGACCATGCCCTTCACATCGCGATTGGTCGCGGCCACGAACCACGCCGCCACCGGGCGCTCGCGGGAACTGCCCACCCGGCGCAGGGCCCGGCGTTCAAGCACCGCAAGCAGCTTGGTCTGCAGTTCCAGGGGCAGCTCGCCGATTTCATCGAGAAACACCATGCCGTCCTCGGCTGCCTCGATGAGCCCCGTACGCTCGCCGTGGGCATTGGTGAAGGCGCCCTTCTCGTGGCCGAACAACTCCGCTTCGATGAGTTCCCGTGGCAGCGCCGCGCAGTCCACGTGCACGAAGGGCCGTGCATGCCGGGCGCTGCAGTGATGCAGCCAGCGGGCGGCGAGATCCTTGCCGGTACCGGTCTCGCCGAGGATGAGCACGGTAGGGGGAATCATGTCCGGATCCGCCACCAGCGCGCCGATGCGCTGCGCCTGTTCACGCAGCTGCCGGATCGCCTCGTGCTCGCCGAGGAATTCCACCTGGTTGCTGCCGCGCTCGCGCACCCTGGAGTTGTCGAGGCTGCGCGCCAGGGCCGTCCCGGCGATCACCTTGTCAACGTTGAGCAGCAGTTCGTCGAGGTCGATCGGCTTCTTGAGGTAATCGGAGGCCTCGAGTTTCATCGCCGTGACGGCGTCCTCGAGCTCGCCGTAGGCGGTCATGACGATGACAGCCACGTGGTTGCCGGCTTCCCGGCGCAGGCGTTGCAGGAACTCCAGCCCGGAACCGTCGGGCAGGCGCATGTCGAGCAGCACGAGGTCGAAGCCGCCGGCAGCCAGCGCCGCCTCGGCCTCGGCGATCCGCCCGGCCTGCTCGCACTGGTAGCCGGCCCGCTCCAGGCGCTTGCGCACGGCCTTGGCGAACAAAGCCTCATCCTCCACGATCAGCAGGCGCTTCTGCGCCCGCGGCGGTGGCGTGACGTGTTCCAGGATGTCGGTGTCAGAGGTGCTCATGAGCCACTGTCGGCCAGGGGCGCGGTGATGACCACGCGCGTGCCGCGCGGTTGTGCCGTCTCGAAGTCGAGCTGCCAACCATGCGCCCGGCAGACCTTGAATGCAACCGGGATCCCCAGCCCCGTCCCGAAGCGCTTGGTGGACGGGCCGGGCTCGAGCTCCCGCGGCTCCGGGCGGAAGGGCATCCCGGCGCCCTGGTCGGTGATGGTGATGCGCGCCCGCTCGCCGGCCCGGACCAGGCCGATGCGGACCGTGCCCCCGGGCGGCGAGGCGTCGATGGCGTTGGACACCAGGCCGTACAGGGCCTGCTCCATGAGATCGGCGTCAACGGCCACTTCGATGGAGGTGTCGTTCGGTTCGCGCTCGATGACGATGCCAGCCGCGCTCGAGCGCTCATGCAGCAAACCGACCACGGTGTCCAGGATGTCCCCCATCGCCCGGCGCGTGGCCTGCGGCTTGAGCGGATGCAGGTAGGACACCAGCGCGTTGACCCAGCGCCCGAGGCGATCCACGGTGCTGACGATGCCCTCGCGGGCCTCGGCCAGATCGGCCGGGTCATCACACTCCTCCAGCAGTTGCGCGGTCGCGCGGATGGTGGCCAGCGGATTGCGGATGTTATGCGCCACCACCGGCACCAGCGAGCCCATCGCGGCCTGGCGCTCGGCGTCGATGAGGGCTTCCTGGCTGGCCGCCAGGCGGCCGGCCATCTCGTTGAGCGTATGCGAGACCTCGCGCGCCTCGCTCACCCCGACCTCCGGGATGCGCGCGGCGAGGTCGCCGCCACTCATGCGCCGCGCCCCATCCATTACCTGCCCCATCGGCGCGACGATGCCCCGCTGCATGGCGCGCCGGGACACGGCCACCACCAGCAGCGCCAGCACCAGCGGTGCGGCGATGAGCACCGGCGCCCAGCGCGTCCACTGCGCCATGCGCGTCTCGAGCGCATGCTGGCGGGCGTCGACAAGCACCTCGAATGCCTTGAAGGCCTCCTCGAAGGCGGCGACGAAATTGCGTTCCTCGCTGGGGTCGAGGATGCGCACCTGTGCCACCCGGCTGATGACATAAGGGTCGGCGAAGATGTTGTTCATGTCGCGCTGGATGGTGCCATAGGCCTCTCGCATGCCGGCCAGCGCCTCCTGCTCCTGGTTGTCCCCGACGCGCTCGGCGATGTGCTCGAAATGCGCATCGATGCGGCGCGAGTAACCGGTATACGTGCGCAGGGCCCGGGGCTCCTCCAGCAGCCGTGCCAGGTAGACCTCCTTTATCTGCCGGAACAGATCACCGCGGATCTGCTGGGCGGCGTAGTACATCTGGTTGATGCGGATGGATTCCTCGGTGGTCTGGTGCCAGAAATAGGCCCACAGCCCCCCCAGGCCGCCGGCGACGAGCAGCAGCAGCACGAAAGCGAGTTCGTGGACCAGCAGCAGGCGTTTGAGGGAGGCGTCACGCACGACCGGGGATGCTCGCTCCGTGCTTCTGGGTCAGGCCTGGCCGACCTGCGCGGGTGGCCCATGGCAAGTATAGCCCGGCGCGAGCCTCGGGCCGGGGACTCAATCGCCGCGACGGTGGCGCCCGGGCAGCATGCGGCGGAACACCGGGTCACCGCGCGAGAACAGGTGCGAGAGCGCGCCGAGGGCATGGGCGATGATCAGCGCGGTCAGCGCCACCGAGAAAATCACATGCAATTCGGTGAAGAACTCGTTCAATGGCGGATTCTTCTCGGCCCAGGACGGCAGCGGGATGCCGAAGTACTTGGTGGTGTAACCG
>CAYGQN010000045.1:0-4540 GCA_964351795.1 uncultured Gammaproteobacteria bacterium | reverse complement strand
TAACCGCTGAATGAGGAAGAGATGTAGCCGCTGACGGGTTGGGCGAACAGCAGCAGGTAGAACAGGACGTGCGTGCTCCGCGCGATGGCGCGCCGCCAGGCCGGCATGGTCGTGGGCAGCGGCGGCGGTGTGTGGGTCAGGCGCCATGCCAGTCGCAGCAGCATCAGGGCGAAAACCGTCAGGCCGAGAGACTTGTGCAGCGAGAAGCTGGAATGACGCGCCGGACCCTGGGGCAGATCCACCATGGTCCAGCCAAGGCCGATGAGCCAGAACACCAGCGCCGCTATGAGCCAGTGAATGATGATGGCAACGAGGGTGTAACGTTCGTGCCTGCCCTGCTGCATTGTTGTTGATGCCCCCTGTCGCCCGGCTGCGCGCTGGCGCGCAGGGCAGCCGACTGTCTAGAATACCGTGGCACGGATCGACAAGACCGGATCCGACCCGGCATGGTGTCGCGCTTGCCAGTCACTGCAAGGCGGCGAGAATAGCACAGGCTGCCGCGGCGTCGCGGCCGTGAAACCGCATCGAGCTATCGGCAATCCAGGAGCCATGGGGGAACAATCCAAGCCGCGCCCCTGCCCACCGGAGCAGGCCCGCGAGACTGCGTTGTCAAGACGGCGTTGGCTGGCCGCTGCCGCGGTACTGTCGGCAGGGCTGTCCGGCGCGCGAGGCGCCCTGGCAGGCCCGCGGTACGAGCTGGAAATCGTCAAGTCGCGGCGCGTTCTGCTGGTGCGCAACGGCGACGCCATCGAGCGTGAATTCCAGGTCGCGGTCGGGCGCGGCGGGCCTGGCGACAAGCAGCAAAGTGGCGACAAGCGCACGCCCGTGGGTGTGTACCGCGTGGTGGATTTCAACAGCAACAGCCGGTTCCATTACTTCATGCACCTGAATTACCCGAACGTGAAGGATGCCTTCTGGGGCCTGAAGAAGCAGCTCATCACGCGGGCGCAGTTCGATCGCATCATCAGCGCCCTGAAGCGGGGCCAGGTGCCGCCGCAGAACACCCGGCTCGGCGGGCTCATCGGCATCCACGGTATCGGCGAAACCAACGGCGAAAAGCTGCGTATCCATCGCAGCCTGGACTGGACCGAGGGCTGCGTGGCCCTCACCAACACTGACGTGGAAGCGCTGCGCCACTACGTCACCCGGGGCACCCGTGTCGTCATCTCCGAATAGACGCGTCCGCGGGCTGCTGGCGGCCCTGCTGTGCCTGGCCACGGCGGCGACGCTGGCATCGGGCCAGGTCGGGGACATCCGCCGTTACCGCACGCCCAAGTCCTTCGCCGACGTGGTCTTCGAACTGAACTTCGCGATCACCGAGCGCAACTTTCGCATCACCGGTCGCAACACCATCGGCAAGGGTCTGCGCGAGCGCGGCCACGAGGACTTCCCGAACGTCGAAGTCATCCATTTCTGCAGCCTCGAGCGGGCACGGGAGGTACTGGAAATCGACCCGGGCTACGTGGCGCAGATGCCCTGCCGGGTGACAGTACACGAGGCGGCGGATGCCACGGTAATCAGTGTTATCCTCCTGCCGACCGGACACCCTGATGCGCGGGTCCGGGAATTCGCCCGCCAGATGAACGAAACACTCATGGATATCGCCGAATTCGCCGCCGCCGGGGAGTGGCAAGCCCGATGACCGACCGCGCCCGCACCGACTACGAACTGCTGTTGTTCTGGCTCACTTTCGTCGGCCTGCTGGTGTTCGCCCTGTTCGTGGCCTGGCACGAGGGCCTGCTGCGACTGCTGTTGCACAGCGACAAGAGCAAGATCTCGGTCCTGATCGGGCTGCTGTACCTGGTGGGTTTCCTGCACTGCGGCCGGCGGGTGCTGTACGTGGCCAGGCAGAGCCGCCTGACCGAGGATTTCGCCGGGCGCCTGGAGCGCGATGGCCCGGCCGGGGCCCGGTCCCTGCCCCGGGATACCCTCGGGGGCGCCTACGTCCACGATGCCTTGCGCGGCGCCGGCACCGAACGCGATGACAACGGGGCCCGTGGCAACCTGCCCGAGATCTACGCCGGGCGTGTGAAGGGCCCGAACGAACTCGGCTGGTTCCTCGCCGATGTCATGCTCAAGCTCGGGCTGCTGGGCACCATCATCGGCTTCATCCTGATGCTGGGATCGGTCGCCGAAACGTCCAGCCTGGATGCCAACACCATGCAGAAAATCCTCAGGCAGATGAGCGTTGGCATGGGCACTGCGCTGTATACAACCCTGGCCGGACTGCTGGCTTCGGTCACCCTGGCGGCGCAGTTCCAGCTGCTCGAGCGCGGTGCCGACCGCCTGCTGGCCCGCATCGTGCACCTTGCCGAGGTCGAGATACTGCCCGACGCGGGGCAGCACTGATGGCCTGGCTGGGCTACCGGGCGGCCCGCGCCCGCAGCCAGTCCGACCCGTTCACCGACCTGCTTTTCAACGCACTGCTGGGGTTCACCTTCCTGTTCCTGGTGGCGATCATGTTCATGAACCCCATCGCCAAGAAGGGCATCATCGACCCGAAGGCCGAGTACATCATCACCGTCACCTGGCCGGACAACAATCCGAACGACATCGATACCTGGGTCGAGGACCCCAACGGCAACCTGGTCTGGTTCCGCAACCGCGAGGCGGGGCTCATCCACCTGGACCGCGATGACCGCGGCGTGGTCAACGACACACTCAACATCAACGGCAAGATCATCCAGAACCCTCTCAACCAGGAGGTGGTCACCATTCGCGGCGTGGTGCCCGGCGAGTACATCGTCAACGTGCACTACTACGCCTCGGAGACGGAACAGCCCGTACCCGTGCAGGTGCGCCTGGACAAGGTCAACCCGTCGCTGGAGGTGCTGTACTACGAGACCATTACGCTACAGACCAAGGGCGAGGAGAAAACCGCACTGCGGTTCAAGATCAACACCGGAGGATCGGTGTCGGACATCAACAAGCTTCCGAAACAGCTCGTCATCGTCGGCTGAGCAGGCAAAGGGGAACACGTGTTCACACTCAACGCCGGCGGCCTCGTTGCCGCCTACATCGTCCTGGCGCTGCTGCTGCTCAGCGTCAACCTGTATTCCAACTGGCGCTGGCCGGTGAAAATCGGCCTCATCGTGCTGGTCTCGGCCTTCTACATTGTCAGCTACCTGTCGATCCCGCCGTTGCTTGGCTGGCCCACCGATGAGCGCCTGCCACGCCAGTTCAACCTCGTGGCCATTTATGTGCAGGAGCCGGACAAGCTCAACGGCACCGAGGGCGATATCTACATCTGGGTCACCGACATGCGCACGCCGCCCAGCCAGGCACGCCCGCGCGCCTACCGGCTGCCGTTCACCCCGGAACTGCATGCCCGCGTGGTCCAGGCTGGCAACAAGCTGCGCAAGAACCTGCCCCAGCTCGGTGAAATCGAAGAGGAAGGCCCGGGCGCAACGCCGCTCGATACCTCGCAACTCGGGCAGGAATCGGTCAACATTCAGTTCTATGACCTCCCCGACCCGCTCTTCCCCGAGAAATAAAACGCCGCCCCCGGCGACCAGGGAGAGGTCCCGCCCATGCTGATACCCCGCCCGCTGCTTGCGGCTGCGCTGCTTGGCCTGGCTTGCCTGGCCGCCAGCGGACAGGCGCAGGAGGTGCTGACCAGCGCCAGCGACCGGGCGGCACTGCACTGCCGGCAGCCCTCGGCGGACACGCTCGACTGCGACCTGCGCGGCCCGGCCCTAGACCCCGCGGCAACGATCTCCGCCACACTCGGGGATGTACGCCTGCCGGTCGGCGATACGCGGGCTTTCGGCGCCGCCGGCGAGCGCATCGCCGTTCTGATGCTGGTGGACACCAGCGATCCCGCCCGGGCGGCGGTCGTCAGCCGGATCGGTGAGCAGATCGGGCGCATGATCGCGCAGGCCGGGGCCGGTATCGTTGTCGGCCTGGCCCGTTTCGATACCGATTACCAGCTGCTGGTGCCGATTGGCGGCCCCCCGGACGAGCTTGGCGAGGCCGCGGCGACGCTGCGAGCCGCCGGCAAGACCACCGAGCTGTACCGCGCCGTCCGCGAGGGCGCGCGTGAACTCGGCAAGGCCGATGCCAGGCGACGTTTCCTGTTCCTGTTCTCCGATGGCCTGGCCGAGGACTATGCCTACGGGCATGCCGATGCGGTGGAGGCGGCCCGCGCTGCCGGGGCCGGCATCATGGCCTTCGGTTACCCGCGCTCGGTGCCGCTGTCGGTCGCCCTGCAGTCATTGCGCAAGCTGGCCGAGGATACCGGCGGTCGCTACCACCAGGCCGATGCCGGCGGCGCCCTGCCCGCGTCTTTGCTGGCGGCACCCTTCGCCGGCCTGGACGAAGGCCGGTTCTTCAGCATAGACCTCGCCCCTGCCGCCGAGGCCGGCCTCGGCGGCAGCCAGCGGATCGCCATCAGTGCCGGCGAGGCAATCCAGCTGGACCTGCCGGTGCGCCTGCCGCCCGTGGCCGCCCCGGTAGCCGTGGCACCACTGCCGCCAGCCCCCGCAGCCGTGGCCTCCGGGGGGCGCACAGGGGCGGACGGTGCGGCCACGGCTGCGGGGGC
>CAYGQN010000044.1:0-17375 GCA_964351795.1 uncultured Gammaproteobacteria bacterium | reverse complement strand
CGTTTGCACGGGAACGGGCGCGGCTGGCCCGGCGACATCCACGCTGCCTGTCCCGCGCCTCCGGTTGCTAACCCGATTAACCCTGTATTCGCAGAGATATTGGCATTATGAAGCCAATATAAATCAAAAAATTTGACGGTATACTTAGCATTATCCGTTGGTAAACGGATGCGGCAAACATATTAAAAGCACCGCTGCTCGAGCAGCGGGCGGGGCGGAAACCCGAGGAGTCTCCCGATTCCTGATGTGCAGACACTGATGGCCGCGGTGATCCGCCGGATGTCGCGCTGTCGCGACAGGCCGGATGCCGACGCGGTCCGCACGCTGCTGCGGCTGCTTGGCGAGTTGCGGGCGCACCCGGAGCTCGAGCGCAACCCGGCGGTGCTGGCCGCACTGGCGGAAGCGAACTTCTGCTGGGTGAACGTCTTCAACCAGTCCCGGCGCGAGGGTCACGCAGGCAGCTGCCCAGACCCGCAAGCGCCACCGACCCGGCACTGATGAACGACCGCCGGGGCCCAGACCACAGTCAGGAGGAAATCCCATGGACAAGAAAGTAACCCCGCAACCGAAGGACGCCCTGCAGTCGGTTGCCGAATCGATCAGGGTCCGCGAACGTTACGACAACTTCATCGGCGGCGAGTGGGTCGCACCGGCGAAGGGCAACTACTTCGAGAACACCACGCCGATCACCGGCGAGGTGGTCTGCGAGATCGCCCGCTCCACCGCCGAGGACATCGAGAAGGCGCTGGACGCGGCCCACGCCGCGAAGCAGGCCTGGGGCCGGACTTCGGTCACGCAGCGCGCCAACTGTCTGCTGGCCATCGCCGACCGCATCGAGCGGCACATCGAGCAGCTCGCCACGGTGGAAACCGTGGACAACGGCAAGGCCATCCGCGAGACCATGGCAGCCGACGTGCCGCTCGGCGCGGATCACATGCGTTACTTTGCCGGCGTCCTGCGTGCCCAGGAGGGCGGCATATCGGAGATCGACCACGACACCATCGCCTACCACTTCCACGAGCCCCTCGGCGTGGTCGGCCAGATCATCCCCTGGAACTTCCCGCTGCTGATGGCCATCTGGAAGCTGGCGCCGGCCCTGGCGGCCGGCAACTGCGTGGTGCTCAAGCCGGCCGAGCAGACGCCCATGAGCATCATGGTGCTCATGGACCTCATCGGCGACCTGCTGCCCCCGGGCGTGCTGAACGTGGTGAACGGTTTCGGCGTCGAGGCCGGCAAGCCGCTGGCGAGCAACCCGCGCATCCAGAAGGTGGCCTTCACCGGAGAAACCACCACCGGCCGCCTCATCATGCAGTACGCCTCCGAGAACATCATCCCGGTCACGCTGGAACTCGGTGGCAAGTCCCCCAACGTGTTCTTCGCCGACGTCATGGACGAGGACGACGATTTCCTCGACAAGGCGCTCGAGGGCTTCGCCATGTTCGCCCTGAACCAGGGCGAGGTGTGCACCTGCCCGTCGCGGGCGCTGGTCCACGAATCCATCTTCGACGCCTTCATGGAGAAGGCCATCGACCGCGTGGGCCGGATCAAGCAGGGCCATCCGCTCGACCCGACCACCATGATTGGCGCCCAGGCCTCCTCGGACCAGCTCGAGAAGATCATGTCCTACATCGACATCGGCAAGAGCGAGGGCGCCAGGCTGCGCACGGGCGGCGAGCGTGCCTCGGTGGCGGGCTGCGAGAACGGCTACTACGTGCAGCCGACCGTATTCGAGGGCCACAACCGCATGCGCATCTTCCAGGAGGAGATCTTCGGGCCGGTGCTGGCCGTGACCACCTTCAAGGACGAGGCCGACGCACTGTCGATTGCCAACGACACCCTGTACGGCCTTGGTGCCGGCGTGTGGAGCCGCAACGGCAACACCGCCTACCGCATGGGCCGGGGGATCCAGGCCGGTCGCGTGTGGACCAACTGCTATCACGTGTACCCGGCGCATGCCGCGTTCGGTGGCTACAAGCAGTCGGGCATCGGCCGTGAGAACCACAAGATGATGCTCGAGCACTACCAGCAGACCAAGAACCTGCTGGTGAGCTACAGCCCCAAGGCGCTCGGTTTCTTCTGATGCCTGTGGGCACGGATGATCCCGTGCGTGCCACGGTGGCGCGGGTGGACTGCACGGAGGCAGCCACCCGCCTCATCGACAGGCTGCGCGAAGTCCACGGTGAGCTCATGTTCCATCAGTCCGGCGGCTGTTGCGACGGCAGTGCGCCCATGTGCTATCCGCTCGGGGAGTTCCGGGTGGGTGCGCAGGACGTCTACCTCGGCAGTGTCGCCGGCTGCCCGTTCTACATCAGTGGCCCGCAGTTCGAGTACTGGCAGCACACGCAGCTGACGCTGGACGTGACACGGGGCCGGGGCAGCGGCTTCTCGCTGGAATCCCCCGAGGGGGTGCGATTCCTCATCCGCTCGCGGCTGTTCACCGACAGCGAGACCGCCGCCCTTGAGCAGGCGGGGCCACCGCCGCGAGGGCCGCAGCCGGCAACCGCCTGAGCGACGCTTTTCCGGCCGATGCCCTCGACCCCGTGGGGGCGCCGGCCTTTTTTCGGAATCCCGGTCGCCCGACCCGGGCGTGCCCGCAACGACGACAATGGAGGACCACTGCCATGGCAGCCAATCCCGAGACCATCAACGATTCCTATTCCCTGGGCGAGGGCACACGCGCCTTCCTCGGCCGCGCCGGCCGCATGCTGGTCAATGGCGAGTGGGTGGCCGCGGCGAGCGGCGAGACCATCGATGTGTTCGACCCCGCTTCCGAGCGCGTGATTGCGCGGGTGCCCAACGCCGGCCCGGCCGATGTCGATGCGGCGGTGCGTGCGGCCGCCGCTGCGCTGGAGAGCCCGGCCTGGCGCGGCATGAAGCCGGCCGCGCGCGAACGCTGCATGCTGAAGCTTGCCGACCTGGTGGAGGCGCATGCCGATGAGCTTGCCGAGATCGAATCACTGGACAACGGCAAGCTGCTCGGCTTCGCAAAGATGCTCGATGTCGGTACCGCACCGCCGTTCATCCGCTACATGGCGGGCTGGGCCACCAAGATCGAGGGCTCGACCATTGCCAATTCCCTCGACATGGGCCCGCAGTCGCAGTTCATCTCCTACACGCTGAAGGAGCCCGTTGGCGTGGTCGGCGCCATCATCCCGTGGAATTTCCCGCTGCAGATGGTGCTGTGGAAGTTGTGTCCGGCCCTGGCCACTGGCAGCACCATTGTCATCAAGCCGGCGGAGCAGACGCCACTGTCGGCCCTGCGCCTGGCCGAACTCATCGAGGCGGCCGGCATTCCCCCGGGCGTGGTCAACGTGGTCACCGGCACCGGCGAGAAAACCGGCGCCGCGCTGACCTCGCACCCGCGCCTGGACAAGATCGCCTTCACCGGGTCCACCGAGGTGGGCAAGCTCATCGCCCGCGCCGCTGCCGACAACGTCACCCGTGTGTCGCTGGAACTGGGCGGCAAGTCGCCGGTCATCGTGCTGCCCGATGCGGATCTCGACCGTACCATCCAGGGCACGGCCATGGGCATCTTCTTCAACCACGGGCAGGTGTGCACCGCCGGTTCGCGCATGTACGTGCACAGCAGGATCTACCAGGACGTGGTCGATGGCGTTGCCGAGATCGCCCGCAACATGAAGCTTGGCGCCGGCCTGGTGGCGGACAGCCAGATGGGCCCGCTGGTCTCCCGTGAGCAGCAGGAGCGTGTCAGCGGCTACATCCGCAGTGGTATCGAACAGGGCGCGCGGGTGCTCGCCGGCGGTGAGCCCTGGGATCGCGAAGGCTACTTCGTGCGCCCGACGGTGTTCGCCGACACCAACCACCAGATGAGCATCGTCAAGGAGGAGATCTTCGGCCCCGTGCTCGCCGCCGCCTCCTTCGATGATCTCGACGAGGTGGTCGCCCGCGCCAACGACAGCAACTTCGGCCTGGCCGCCAGCATCTGGTCGAACAATCTCTCGGCGGTGCACCGTCTGATCCCGCGTATCAAGGCCGGCACCATCTGGGTCAATTCGCACAATCTCATCGACCCGGCCGTGCCCTTCGGTGGCTACAAGCAGTCCGGCCTCGGGCGCGAGATGGCGAAGATGGTCATCGACATGTACACCGAGAACAAGTCGGTGTTCATCAGCGTCTGAACAACCCCGGGGGGGCGTGGCAGGACACGCCCTCCCGGCCTCGCTGACGGCACCGGGGCAGGATGGCCAAAGAATTCCGCGCCGGCTGCCGCTACCCTCCCGGACGCGCCAGGTCAGCCGGCGCGGCAAGCCGCATTCCAGGAGGAACCAGCGTGGCCAGCGCCCCGGAACAGATGACCGCCAGCCTGCGCGGCGGAGAAGCGATTTTCGTTTATGGCACCGACGTTGCCGGCCGCTGCGATGCCGGCTCCGCGGCTGTCGCCGCCCGTTACCACGAGGCGAGCCCCGGTCGGGGCAGTGGTATGAACGGCCATGCCTACGCCATCCCCTACCGCAATTCCGCCGGCAACCTGCTGCCCCTGCTGACCATCGGCCACTACGTGAAGTCCTTCCTGGAATTCGCCGCCGCGCAGCCGGCCATGCGCTTTCACGTTGCCTCCTTCGGCTGTGATCGGCAGGAGTACGACTCGGCGACGATGGCCGGCCTGTTTGCCGGCATGCCCGGGAACTGTCGCCTGCCCGGGGAGTGGGAGCGACATCTGCAGCGCAATATGCCGGCCCGCCTGCTGGTGTTCGACCCGGGCGCGAACCTTGCCCGGGCGGAATGGCAGGAACGCCTGCGTGCCTACCTGGCCTTGAACGAGCCGCTGTGGAACGTGCCCTCGGTGGAAATCGTCAGCGTGGGCAACCCGCGCTCGGTGGTGGCCAACAACATGGCCGCCAAGGCGCTCGACCTGAAGCATCGGGTCATCGGCGCCAATGACAAGGTATTCGGCCAGAATGCCGCCATCGTCGCCGAGTACCGGGCAGTCTGGTACGCCACCCACTTCCTTGCCATCGCCAATCTCGACCAGACCTCCGATCCGCAGCAGATCCGTCTCATGAGCGCCGCCGGCCGTGCCGGTCTGCTCGTGGACATGCTGGAAAGCGAAGGCTGAGGCGGCCCTGCTGGCACCGCCCTCAGGGGTGGTCGCGGAAGCAGTGTGCGTCCTCACCCAGCACGCGTTTGAGGAGCTTCACGCCCTGCAGTGGCTGGCCGGGCAGGATGGTGACGCCCAGCGCCGCCGACTCGGCATTGTTCACCACGCGTTTGATGAGCTGGGCACCGGTGTAGTCGATTCGCCCGACCTTGCGCAGGTCGAGCACCAGGCGCTCTGTTTCCGGGTGCGCCGCCAGGGCGCTGAGCATGGCGTCGTCGAAGGCGGCGATCGAGCCGAAGTAGATAACGCCGACGGCCTCCAGGCGCAGCGTTCCGGACTCGTAGCTGGCGTTGACGAAAGCGCGCCGTTCCCGCCACAGGTGCACCGCAATACCGAGCCCGATCCCGATGAGCACGGCCAGGTCCACCCGCGGTGCCAGCGCGAGGGTGAGCGCGAAGGTGGTCCAGGCGACGGCCGCCTGGGCACGCGACACACCGATCAGCCGGACCATCGGCAGCAGTTGCACCAGTTTCAGCACCGCCGCGATGACCGTGGCAGCCAGTACCGCCTGCGGCAGGGGTGAGAGCACATCGGCGAAGGGCAGCACGGCCAGCACCGCCAGGCCGGTGACCGCGCCGCTCCAGCGACTCTGGCCGCCAGCCGAGCGGTTCAGCGTGGTGCGCGAGAATGAGCCGCCCACCGGGAATGCCCCGCTCAGGCCGGCGGCGATATTGGCCGCGCCCTGGCTGACCAGCTCGCGATCGGCGCTCCAGCGCTGACGGGTCTGGGTGGCCATGGTGCGGGCGATGGCGGCCGGTTCGGCGAAGCCGACCAGCGCGATGACGATGCCCGGCACGATGAGTTGCGGCAGTTGCTGCCAGGGCAGGGCGATGGATAACTGCGGCAGGCCGGCGGGAATGTCGCCGATGACCTCACCGGCATAACCGCCGAAGCGGCTCCAGGCGATACCGGCCAGCACGGCGATCAGCACGCCCGGAAACAGCGTGTGCAGGCGACGCCCGCCGATGATCACGGCCAGCGTGATGGCGCTGATGGCGGCGGTTTCGCCGGACCAGCTGCCCGGATGCGCCAGGGCTTCGAGCATGTCGGGCATCACGCCGTGCCCGCCGCCCGGCACCCCGAGCGCGGCCGGCAGCTGGCTGGCGATGATGAGCAGTGCCGCCGCCGCCGTGAAGCCGTTCAGCACCGGTTCGGACATCAGGTAGGCCATGAAGCCGGCGCGCAGCAGGCCCAGCAGCAGCCGCACGATGCCCACCACCAGTGCGAGCATGGCCGCCCAGGCGATGTACTCGCTGCTGAAGGGCACGGCCAGGGTGCTCAGGGCCCCCAGCGTGAGCACGCTGGTAATGGCCACCGGGCCGGTCTGCAGGAAGGGCGAGGAGGCGAACAGCGCGGCGATGATCGGCGGCAGTACCGAGGCGTACAGTCCGTGCACGGGCGGCAGGCCCGCCAGCGTCGCGTAGGCGATGGACTGGGGCACCAGCACCAGCGCCACGCTGAGCCCGGCCACCAGGTCGCTGAAGGCCGGCCGGTTGCTCGGCTGGACCGGATGCAGTGCGCTGTTCATGGTGTTGGCAGGGCCATCTCGCTGCTCGGCAGGATCGCGGCCATTGTACTTTGCGCCGGGCGCCCGCGTGGCCGCGCCTGCCGGGAGCGCCCGCAGCCGCTATGCTGGCAAGCATCCCGCTGAGGCAGGAGCACATGCCTGTGACCGACTACATCGATGATCGCCAGCCGCGCATCGGCCTGCGCACGCGCCTCGGGCGGGCGCTCATCCGGTACGTACTGAAGCCGCGGCTCAACCCCGCCCACACCATCCCCGCGCAGCGTCGCTTCGTGGAGCGTATGAACAGCGTCCGCAACATGCCGCGCGCCATCCGCGTGCGTGCCACGCAGACCGGCGGCGTGCCGGCGGAGGTGCATGACAATCGCGATGCGGGCGCGGCCGTGCTGCTGTTCATCCATGGCGGTGCTTTTGTGCTGGGTTCGCCGGCCAGTCACCGGGAGCTCATCGCCCGCCTGGCGGTTGCCGGGGGCATGCAGGCCCTGGCCCCGGACTACCGGCTGGCGCCCGAGCATCCCTTCCCGGCGGCCCTGGATGACGTGCTGGCCGTGTACCGCCGCCTGCTGGCCGACGGCCAGCCCCCGGGCAGCATCATCCTGGGCGGGGATTCCGCCGGGGGCTGCCTGGCACTGCTGGCCTGCCAGCGACTGCGCGATGCCGGCCAGGCACTGCCGGCCGGGCTGCTGCTGCTGTCCCCGGGCGCGGACCTCACCGGCAGCGGCGAGACCATGACCAGCATGGCGGCGAGCGACCCGATGATCGATCCGGCCTGGGTCGCGCAGGCCGTGCCGCTGTGGCTGGGCGACGTGGATGCGGCCTCGGCCGCGGTGTCACCGCTGTTCGGCGACTGTCGCTGCCTGCCACCGACGCTCATCCAGGTGGGCACCGAGGAGATGCTGTTGTCCGATGCCGAGCGCCTGGCGGCGAAGCTGCATGCCGCCGGCGTGGACGTGCGCCTGCAGCGCTGGCACGGGCTGTGGCACGACTTCCAGATGCTGGCAGCGCTGGTGCCGGCCGCCCGCGAGGCCATCGACAGCGCTGGCGCTTTCATGCAGCGCTGCCGGGCGCGTTGACCGCCGCCAGGCACTGCTCGCGCAGCCAGTCCCGGCCGGCGTCACCTATGGCGCCGCGATGCCAGTACAGGCTGATGTCCAGGGCGTCGATGTCGAACGGCAGCGGTTTGATGCGCTCGCCGAACAGCGTCGCCACCGCGCGCGGGACGGTCAGCAGGTAGTCGCTGCGGGCCAGCAGGAACTGCGCATCCAGGTAATGCTGGGTCCGATAGGCGATGCGCCGCTGGCGGCCGATCCGCCGCAGGGCAATGTCCACGTGGCCAGCGCCGCGCGGCCGCGAAGAGGTATGGATGTGCTCGCAGCCAAGGTACTGCGCCAGGGTCAGCCGCCGTTTCGCCAACGGATGCGCCCGGCGCATCACGCACACGTAGTGATCCCGCATCAACGGGGCGGATGCCAGTTGCGGGTCGGTGTGCGTGACCGCGTCCACCGCGAGGTCGGCCTGGCCGGCGAGCTCACGCACCAGTGCGGCCCGCTCCAGCCGAGCGATGTCGAAGCGCACCCCCGGCGCCTGTTCACGGCACCGCGCCACCACGGCCGGCATGAGCAGGGCCTCGATCTGGTCCCCCATGAGCAGGCGGAAGCGCCGCTGAAGCTGCGCCGGCTCGAAGCGCTCCGGCAGGTTCACCGTGCCCTGCAGCAATGCCAGCGCCCGGTGTATGTCCGGGGCGATGGCCTCGGCCCGCCCGGTGGGGCGCATGCCCCCGGCCACACGCACGAACAGCGGATCCCCGAAGTGCGCCCGCAGGCGGGCCAGGGCATTGCTGACTGCCGGCTGGCTCAGGTGCAGCACATCGGCCGCCCGCGTAAGGCTGCCCTGGCCGTGCACCGCCGCGAACACCCGGAACAGGTTCAGGTCGAGGCGGGCAAGGGCATCCGGCAGGCGCGTCTTTTCATTCATGTAATCAATACTGGCATATACAAAAGATTGATTTCCATGATTTCGATGCAGGCCCTATCCTGCGTCACACTCCCGGGCCACTCATTGCCCGCCACCTGCCACAGCGGAGCCGTCACGCTTGAGCGTCATCCATCTCGTTCGCCACGGCCAGGCCTCGTTCGGCGCCGCCGACTACGACGCCCTGTCGCCGCTGGGCCCGGCGCAACTCGCCGCCCTGGGGCGTGCCTGGGTGGCCTGTGGCGAGCAGCCCACGGCGGTGTACACCGGTGCCCTGCTGCGCCAGCGCCAGAGCGAGCAGGCCCTGCGCGAGGTGTACAGCGGTGCCGGGCTGAGCCTGCCGGCAGCGCAGCGCACCGACGCCTTCAACGAGTACGATCACAAGCCCCTGCTGCGCGAGCATGCGCGCTGGCTGCGCGATGCGCAGGCCGAGCCCCTGGACCGAGAGCGCCTGGCAAGCGACCGGCGCTACTTCCACCATTTCATGGCCGGTGCGCTTGGCCGCTGGGTCAGCGGTGAACTGCTTGCCGAGGGCCTGGAAACCTGGCCCGGATTCCGCGCCCGCTGCGTGGCCGGCATCGAGGCCATCCGCGCCGAGTGCGGCCGCGGCCAGTGCGTGGTGGTATTCACCTCGGCCGGTGCCATCGGCGCCATCGTCGGCGAGGTGCTGGGCATCAGCGATGCCGCCGCCATCGAACTCAAGCTGGGGCTGTACAACGCCTCGGTCAGTACCCTCATGTACAGCGCCAGCCGCATCACGCTGTCCACGTTCAACTGCATCGGCCACTTGCAGGCGGCCGGTGATCCGCAACTCATCACCTACCGATAACGCGCACACGCGAGAAGGGGGAATACATGGATTTCGAACCGTCAGCCCGGGCCCGGGACATCGTCGAGAAGGTCACCGCGTTCGTCAACGAAGAGCTCATGCCCATCGAGCCCATCCTGCTGGAGCAGGGTTACGGCGCCGCCATGCCGCTGGTGAAGGAAAAGCGCGAGAAGGTGAAGCAGCTTGGCCTGTGGGCGCCGGCACACCCGGCCGAGTACGGTGGCATGGGCCTGCCGCTGGCGGACTTCGCCTTTGTCTCGGAAGCACTCGGCCGCTCGCCGCTCGGGCATATCAGCTTCAATGCCCAGGCGCCGGACATGGGTAACGTGGAGTTGCTGGAGATGTTCGGTACCCATGAACAGAAAGCCGCCTGGCTGCCGCGCCTGTGCGGCGGCGAGATCCGCTCCTGCTTCGCCATGACCGAGCGCGACAACTCCGGAGCCAACCCGCTGTTCATGAAGGCCACCGCCGTGCGCGAGGGCGATGAGTGGGTACTGAACGGGCGCAAGTGGTTCACCACCGGCGCCGATGGCTCCGGCCTGTGCATCGCCATGGTGGTGACCGACCCGGATGCCCCGGCGCGCAATGCCACCAGCATGATCCTGGTGCCCACCGACAACCCCGGCTTCATCGTCGAGCGCAACACGCCCATCATGGGTCACGCCGACGTGGACTGGTTCTCGCACAGCGAAACGCGCTTCGACAACTGCCGCGTACCGGTGGGCAACCTGCTGGGCGAGGCCGGTGAGGGCTTCCGCCTGGCGCAGGCGCGCCTGGGGCCGGGCCGCATCCACCACTGCATGCGGTGGCTGGGGATCTGCGCCCGCGCCCTGGAGATGATGGCCGACTACGCCAACCGCCGCGTCATCGGCGCCGACGGCCGCACCATCGCCGACAGCGACCTGGTGAAGGGCCAGATTGCCGACTGTGCCGCCGACATCCAGGGCGCGCGCCTGATGACGCTGTACACCGCCTGGCGCATCGACACCGTGGGCGCCAAGGCCGCCCGCAACGACATCAGCATGATCAAGTACCGCGTGGCCGAGACGCTGCGCAACGTGGTGGACCGTGCCCTGCAGGTCCATGGCGGCCTCGGTATGACCGACTACACCGTGCTGAGCTTCTGGTACCGCGAGGAGCGCGCCGCACGCATCTACGATGGCCCCGACGAGGTGCACAAGCTGGCGGTGGCGCGCCGCATCCTCGGCGAGGTGGCCGCGAAGCAGGCCGGCTGAGTCGGCCCGCCGCAGGGAAACCCGGGCTTCGCACCCCGGGTTTCCCTGAGGCAGTATTGCCTTTCCCCGAGAGACCCACGCGCGGCAGTCCGCTAGGATCCCCGTTTCTTCGCGTCGCGCGAAGCTGTGCTGTTAGTCGCCACGCCTGGCCTTGTCGAATGGGAGAGCCGTGGATGCGTTTCGTGAAGAAGATCGATCAGCAGTTCAGGGCCAGCCCCTTCGGCGGCGTGACGCGCTGCCCGCTGCATACCAATCTCACCGGTGGCGGCGCCACCCTGATGCGGCTGGAACCGGGCAGCCGGGTGCCCCGGCACATGCAGGCCGGGCAGGCGTATTTCTACGTGCTCGATGGCAGTGTGCGCATCGGCGGGGAGACCCTGGAAGCCGGGGACTTCTGCTCGGCGGGCCTGGGCGAGAGCCTGGATGCCGAGGCCATCACGCTCACGATGCTGTTCATCGCCGCCGAGCGCCCTGCCGAACTCGGCTGAGCGCTGCATCGCCAACGCTGCCCGCAACACGTCGCGTGGCCATGGCGGTATGCGTGGCGCACGCCATCGCAGCCAGGAGCCGAGCATGCCCGAGTTGATCAACGCGCCGTCCATCATCGAGGCGGCCGGTACCAGGCCCAAGCGCATCGAGGAGTTCGCCGGCCGCGTCAACACGCGGCACGAGACGGTGAGCGTGGCGCGCATGGCGTCTCCTTCCGGCTGGGAAGAACCCGGCCAGCGCCCGGATTTCGAGGAGATAACCCTCGTGCTGCGCGGCCAGCTGCGCGTGGAGTACGAGGCCGGCGTTCTGGAAGTCGGCGCCGGCCAGGCCGTGGTCTGCCGGCCGGGCGAATGGGTGCGCTACAGCACCCCCGGGCCGGACGGCGCGGAGTACATCGCCGTCTGCCTGCCAGCGTTCTCCCCGGACACGGTGCACCGCGACACCTGAGCCCGGGCGGGTGGCCGGCCGTCGCGCCGTGTCGCCGGCAGCGCCGCAGACCCAGGGCCGCTGACCTTGCATCATCGGCGTCGCCTCCGGCTTGCGTCCGCCCGCGACCATGCCTGCCTCAGACAGAAGACCTGCCGCTCGCCGTTCCATCGACCGCGTCTGACCGGCGTTGAGTTACCGGACCAGCCGGCCCTGTGCCGCGTAGCCGGGCAGCAATGTCGCGCCTGAGCTGATCCGCCTCGGCCACCCGAGCGATACTGCCGGTCAGTGCGGATCGGCGGAGCCCCTGCGCCGCACGGGTGCCCTGGCACGTCGAAGCGGTTGCGCCGGCGGTGCCGCCTGGCACGGTGCCTCGCGCGGCGTGCCGGCACTGCGCCGGATCAGTTGTTCGTGCTGGCATGGTGGCCAGGCGTCATCAGCGCCGGCATCATGGTCTCGTGCCGGCCCGGCGCCTGCCCGGTCGGCGTCCGGTACAGACGGAGTCGCGGCATGCTCGCAACATCCATCCCAGCGCACGCCGGCGTTGCCAGCGCGGCGCGCGGCCAGCCCGCGCAGGAGCCTTGCCGGGTCGCAGCCGGCCGGGGCCAGGCCCGCGTCGCGGGTCGGCTCCCGGTTCGTGATCGCTGCGGGCGGCGCATGGCCCGGCTGGCATGCCTGTTGGCGGCGCTGATGGTCGGTGTGCTCGCCACGATGCCTGCCGCCATGGCCGCCGACCGCCAGGCCGAGCGCGAGGCCATGGTGGCCGAGCAGATCATCGCGCGCGGCGTGAGCGATCCCGCCACCCTGGCGGCCATGCGCCGGGTGCCGCGGCACCTGTTCGTCCCCGAGGCACGCGGCGCCCGCGCCTATGCTGATCGGCCGCTGGCCATCGGCCATGGCCAGACCATCTCCCAGCCCTACATCGTCGCCTACATGACCGAGCTGCTGCAGGTGCAGCCCGACGATCGCGTGCTGGAGATCGGTACCGGCTCCGGCTACCAGGCCGCTGTGCTCGCGGCGATGGGTATCGATGTATACACCATCGAGATCGTGGCGCCGCTGGCGCGTTTCGCGCAGGCCAACCTTGCCGCTGCCGGCTACAGCGGCGTCCACACCCGCGAGGCTGACGGCTACCACGGCTGGCCGCAGGCCGCGCCCTTCGACGCCATCATCGTGACCGCCGCGGCCGACCACATCCCGCCGCCGCTGACCGCACAGCTGGCCGACGGCGGACGCATGGTGATCCCGGTGGGCTCGCCCTTCATGGTGCAGGACCTGGTGCTCGTCACCCGCGAGGGCGAGCAATTGATCACCGAGCGCCTGTTGCCGGTGCAGTTCGTGCCCTTCACCCGGGCCGGCCCGTAAGCGCTCGCAGGTGATGGCCGCTGCGCTGGCGCTGGGCCTCATCTCGGCGACGGTGATCGGCCTGCAACTGGTGATCATGCAGCTGCTGTCGGTGGCACAGTGGCATCACTTCGCGTGGATGGTGATCTCCGTGGCACTGCTTGGCTTCGGTGCCGCCGGTACGGTACTTGCCCTGTGGCGCCGGCCGCTGCTGGCCGCCGCGCCGCGGCTGGTGCCGACCCTGTACGCCCTGGCCGGCATGGCCGCCGCCGCCGTGCCGCTGCTGACCGGCGGCGCCGCCGGCTTCGATGCCTTCCTGCTGTTCCAGCATCCCGACCAGCTTGGCCGGCTGGCGCTCACCTGCCTGGGCTACTGCCTGCCGTTCTTCCTTGCCGGGCTGGCCATCACGGTACTGTTCTGCGCCCGGGTCGGCGGCATCGGGGGCCTGTACGCGGCCAACCTCGGTGGCTCGGCCGCGGGCGCGGTGTTTATCGTGCTGCTGGCGGACCATCTGCCGGTGCCGGCCCTCGCCGGTGTGCTCGCAGGCCTTGCCGCGGTGGCCGCCTTGCTGGTGGCCCCGCGCCGGCCCCGCGCGCGCAGTGTGGATGTGCTCATCCTGGCCACTGCCGTCGCCGCGCTGTTGTCCGCCTGGCAGCCCGTTGCTCCGCAGCCGTCGCAGTACAAGGCCATCCGCGCTGCCTTGCAGTTGCCCGGCGCGCGCGTCACCCACAGCCGCTGGAGTGCGCAGGGCCTGCTGCAGGTGGTGCAGGCCGATGCGCTGCGCTTCGCGCCGTCGCTGAGTCTTCGCTTCATGCAGGCGCCGCCGGTGCGCGAGGTGGCGTTCATGAACGGTGAGGGCATTGGCACGCTGCTCGGCCGCGGCGAAGCCGGGGGGGCGCATCTGCTGGACTGGAGCACGCGCGGCCTGCCCTGGGCGGTGCGCAAGCCGGCAAGGGTGCTGGTGCTGGCAGCCGGTACCGGTGAGGACGTCTCGCAAGCGGTTTACCACGGCGCTGCGCGCGTGGACGCGGTTGAGGATCGACAGGCCCTGCTGGCACTGCTGCAGACGCAGGAGCCCGAGCGCATCGACGGGCTGTATCGCGAGGCCGCCGTCACGCTGCACCGGACAACCCCGCGCGCCTTTCTTGCCAGCCCCGGGCCGCGCTGGGACCTCATCGTGCTGCCGCCCCTGGGTGCCTTCGGCGGCACCGCCGGCACGCATGCGCTGCAGGAGGCCTACATGCTCACGCGGGAAGCCTTCGCGGCCATGCTTGCCCGCCTGGATGAACGGGGCATGATTGCCACCACCGTGTGGCACGGGGAACCGCCGCGGCGGCTACTGCGCCTGCTGGCCACCTGGCGGGAACTGCTGGCGGCGCAGGGCGTGGCGGATCCGGCGGCCCACATCCTGGCGGTTCGAAGCTGGGGCACCACCACGCTGATTCTGTCGCGCACACCGTTCGCCCCCGCCGCGCAGGTGCGCCTGCGCGCCTTCGCCGAGGCACGCGGCTTCGACCCGCTGCTGCCCGCCGGGCCGGACCGCCAGCGCTACAACCGCGTGGCGGATACGGACCTGTTCGAGGCCGTGGACGCGCTGGTGGCCGGGCGGGCCGACGCGCTGCTGGCCGGCTACGATTTCAACGTCCGCCCGACCCGCGATGACCGTCCCTTCTTCGAGCACTTCCTGCGCTGGGACCGCCTGGCCAGCGTGGCCGCGCACTTCGGCCTGGCGCGCCTGCCGTACCTGGAGATCGGTTTCGTGACCGCGGTGGTCACCTGTGCGGTGGTGAGCCTGGCGGCGCTCCTGCTGATCGTCCTGCCGTTGACGCGCCTGGGCTGGCAGGGGCGCCGACGCGGTGCAACACTGGCCTACTTCACCGCCACCGGCACCGCATACCTGTGCGTGGAAATCGTGCTCATCCACAAGCTGGTGCTGTGGCTGGGCGAGCCCGTGCATGCCACGGCCGTGGTGCTGGGCGGCATGCTGGCGTTCTCCGGCCTCGGCAGCGCCGCCACCGCCAGGCTGCCGGCCTCGCGGGCCAGCCTCACCCGCGCCGCGCTGCTGGCGGCCGTCATGGTGCTGCTTACACCCCTGGCCATGCAGCCGCTGACCGCCGCCATGGCGCCGTGGAGCATGCCGTTGAAGGTGCTGGTCAGCCTGGCCGTGATCGCCCCGGCCGCCATCGCCATGGGACTGCTGTTTCCGCTGGGCCTGCGCCGCCTCGCCAGCGCCGACGAGGGCCAGCTGCCCTGGGCCTGCGCCATCGACGCCTGCCTGAGCGTTCTCGCCGCCGCCCTGGCCACCCTCATCGCCATGGATGCCGGTTTCGGCGTCATGCTCGCCATCGCCGCCACCGCCTACCTCAGCGCCGCCGCCAGCGGTCGCGCCCTGGCCGCCGACTGAGCGCTGCGGCGCGTTCAGGCCCGCGCCGTCTGGCGCGCGCTGGCGTCAAGGAATTTTACAATTGCTGGCGCTGGCGGCCTCGTTCGCGGCGCGGTGTTTCATATCATGAGCCATCCAATCGGGAGGCAGGCAACGAGCGTTGACTGGCGCCTGGCCGTTCGGCCCGTTCTTGACGGGGCTTCTCAAGCATCACGCACCGGGCAACGCTATGCTTTCCATGAGCGGTGTCGTGCCGGGAGGCGGGCCTCCTTCCGCTCGGCGTTGGGTGCAGATCGGGGCCCGGCATTGAACCAGGGACGAGGTGCAGCATGCGGACACAGCAGGCATTTGGCAGGGCCATGGGGGTCGCTGGCTGTCGCAGCCGAGTGGCCGGCTGGCGGCTGGTGGTGCTCATTGCGGGGGTGATGTTCGCGCTGCCGGCGCTCGCGGGGGATCCGATCCATCGCTGGACGGATGCCCAGGGCCGGGTGCATTTCGGGGACAGGCCACCGGCGGATGCGCAAAGCGAGGTGGTCGAGGTGCGGCCGAACGTGTACGAGGCGCCCAGCCTGGGCACGGTGGACGCCGCCCTGGACACGGGCCGGTCGGTGGTGCTGTACAGCGCCGAGTGGTGCGGGCACTGCAAGCGCGCGCGGGCCTATTTCAAGGAGCGCGGTATCGCCTTCAAGGAATACGACGTGGAAACCAATGCCCGTGGCCGGCGTGACTACAAGCGCATGCAGGCCAACGGTGTGCCGGTGATCCTGGTGGGCAGGCAGCGCCTGAACGGGTTCAGCCCGGCGGCTTTCGAGCGCCTTTACGGCGGCTAGGCCGCTTGCAAGGCCGGCCGGTCGGGTTCTCGCCGGAACCTGCACACGGCGGGATCCCGCAACTGTCGGCAGGTGCGCGCGAGGCGCGTCTGGCCCCCCTGCGATCCACAGCAGGGCGCATACCCGCCGTTCTCCCGGGCCAAAACGAACGGTGCCCGCACAAGGCGGGCACCGGGATCGACGCTGGTGGTCGAGGACTCAGCGTTGGCTGCGGTTGCGCCAGCCGACCAGGCCCATGCCGCCGGCAAACAGGGCCAGCGTGCCCGGTTCCGGGATCGCCCCTGCCAGCGTGTTGTAGCTGAGCGAGACGGACACGAATCCCGTGGAAGTGGTCAGGTTGACGCCATTGCCAGTCGGCGTGAGGTTCAGGTCGATGAGCACGTCGATCATCGAGTCCGCGGTGATCGCGAGGAGATCCGCGGCGCTGATGATGAAGCTCTGCCGCCACTCGACGTCATTGATGCCGTTGTTGAGGAGGATGGTCGTACCACCGATGACCGGGCCTGCCGTGCCGCCGATGCCCAGTGAATCGATGTCCCAGCTGAGGAACTCGGTGCTGGTGTTGAGACCGTAGTCGCCCCGCGCCTGGATGGTCAGGACGCCTGTATTCCCATCGGCCAGCGGTGCCGGGTTGAAGGAGAAGGTGAAATCCTGGCCGGCGGTGGTCTGCGGCGCGCTGTCGGTGAACAGCACGGGTGTGGCTTGCACTGCGCCGGCGCAAAGCAGGCAGAGCATGCCTGCGGCCGCGAGGCCGAGGTGCGAATGCTTCATGGGCTTGTTCCTTGTTCGGAGGAAGGGTGGCTGAATCCAAGTACCAGTCAATGCCAAGCAATAAGCGTGCCGGAGTGCCGATAGCGCATATGAGCCAGTTAGTTGCAAAGCCGGGGAAACTGCAAACCTGTCGTATTGTAAAAAATTCTGACAACAATCAAGAGGCCGGCATACCAGGCGCGACGCGTTGCCGAGGTGGAGTTGCTGTTTCCGATCAAGGTTTGTGCGATGCGAGTGCTGGCGGGTCAGGCACTGGCTTCGCGGATGGTGCTGTCGCCGGGTGCCCATTCTGGGCAGGGCAGCGGCAGTCGCACCAGGTGTCTGTCTGGCGACGGCAACAGTTCTGCACAGCCACGGTGTGCAAATAGCCCGGGTGTCCTGCATGGGGCATGCGCGCGCCGACCCGTGCCTTGGCTCTGGCGATGATGGACGCGGGCGGGACGCGCCAAACGG
>CAYGQN010000043.1:0-17621 GCA_964351795.1 uncultured Gammaproteobacteria bacterium | reverse complement strand
CGGGTACCACGCTGCCGAGGAGGATACCGCCATGAATGCGCCCATCACCTGGCCCGCCGGGGATTTCTCCCGCGTGCCCTACCCGGTGTTCTACGACGCACAGGTATTCGCCGACGAACAGGAGCGCCTGTACCGCGGCGCGGTGTGGAACTACCTGGCGCTGGAGGCCGAGCTGCCCCGGCCGGGCGACTTCAAGACCAGCTACGTCGGCAACACGCCGGTCATCGTCGCCCGCGACAAGGACGGCGCGCTGCACGCCTTCGTCAACCGCTGTGCCCACCGCGGCGCCATCGTCCAGCGCGAGGAGCGCGGCAACGACAACAAGTTCCGCTGCATCTACCACCAGTGGTGTTACGACCTGAAGGGTGATCTCATCGGCGTGCCCTTCCGCCGCGGCGTCAACGGCGCCGGCGGCTACCCGGAAGACTTCGACATGAAGGCGCACGGGCTTCAGAAGCTGCGCGTGGGCAGCTATCGCGGCATCATCTTCGGCAGCTTCAGCGATGCCGTGCCACCCCTGGAGGACTACCTGGGCGACAACCTGCGCGGCTTCCTGGACACCCGCTTCGCCAAGCCGGTGAAGGTGCTCGGCTACATGCGCCAGCTCATCCCCTCGAACTGGAAGCTGTACTTCGAGAACGTGAAGGACCCCTACCACGCCGGCCTGCTGCACCTGTTCCACGCCACCTTCGGCATCTACCGCTCGACCCAGCGCGGCGCCTGCCTGCTGAGCCCGGACAAGCACAGCTCGGTGCTCTACAACATCGGTGGCGACTACGACAAGGACAAGGCCCGCGACGAGTACAAGGGCCAGACCAAGTTCGAGGAGAACTACAACCTTGCCGACCCGCGCCTGATGTACGTGCACGATGACCACGGTGACGGCGTGGCGAACATGATCATGTCCATCTTCCCCAGCGTGGTGGTCCAGCAGATCCACAACACCCTGGCCACGCGCCATATCCGCCCGCGCGGGCCGGACAGCTTCGAGCTGTACTGGACCTATCTCGGCTACGAGGACGACGACGAGGAACTCACCGGCCATCGCCTGCGCCAGGCCAACCTGGTCGGCCCGTCCGGCTACATCTCCATGGAGGACGGCGAGGCCACCGCCTGCGTGCAGCACGGCATCCGCAACGCCGGCGACAAGACCTCCATCGTCGAGATGGGTGGCCGCGGTGACATCGAGGACTGCGACTTCCTGGTGTCCGAGATTCCCATGCGCGGCTTCTGGAAGGCCTACGCCGGCCTGATGGGCCACGCGGTTGCCGCGACCGCCGGCGACGCCAGGGCGCCGGCGGCATGAACGTGGATATCAACGCCACCGGGGGCGGGGACTACGCCGCGGTGCTGGCCCTGGAGTACGCCTACGCCCGCTGTATCGCCGACAACCGCCTGGAGGACTGGCCGCAGTTCTTCGTCGAGGACTGCCTGTACAAGATCCTGCCGCGCGAGAACCGCGAGCTCGGCATGCCGCTCGGGCTGATGACCTGCGACAGCCGCGGCATGCTCGAGGATCGCGTGCGCAGCCTGCGCGAGGCCAGCATCTACAACATCCATTACCCGTTGCTGCAGATAAGCAACGTGGAAATCATCGACCGCAGCGAGGGTGTGCTGCAGGTACGCGCCAACTACGCCAGCTACCAGACCAACCAGGACGGCCAGACCAGCGTCTACAGTGTCGGCCAGTACTTCGACAAGATCGTCATGCGCGATGGCGAGCCGCGCTTCCTGGAAAAGCTGGTGGTGCTGGACACTTTCAACGTGCCCAACCTGCTCGCGATTCCGCTCTGATCACGGCCACCGGGCAGCCGCCCACGGTTGCCCGTGCTCAGACGGGGTTCAGTGGGGCCATGGGATGCTCTCGTCGATGAACCCCCTGCGCTGCCAATGGCCCCGACCGGGGTCGACCAAGCCGGGCAACAGCCGCAAACCAACGCCCGGAGTGAGTAATTGCTTCGCGTGTATCGCCGCGCTGGTGCTGTCATTCGCGCTCGGCCTGCCGCTGGCGCAGGCGGCCGACAACGACGGCGGGATGTGGCTGACGGCCAACCTGTCGCGCCCGCTACGGGACGACCTGGTGGCCGGGCTCATCATCGAGCCGCGCTTCGACCAGGACGCCGGCCGGCTTGAGCGAATGCTGCTGCGGCCCTCGATTACCCGCAATTTCGCGCGCACCGCGCTCACCTTCGGTTACGACGCGCACCTCATCCAGGCGCCGCGCGATCGCCTCGAGCAGCGGCTGTGGCAGCAGTTGCAGTTCACGCCGGGCGACTCGCCGTGGCGGGCCCTGCTGCGGCTGCGGGTGGAGGAGCGCTTCATCGAGGACATCGGCGGCATGGTGCTGACCACGCGCTGGAAGGCCCAGGTCCGCCCGCAAGTGCCGGGCAGCGACTGGTACCTGCGCCTGGCCAACGAGGTGTTCTTCAACCTCAATGGCCAGGCCCGCGGCCCGCTGGCCGGTTACGACCAGAATCGCGCCCAGGCAGCCTTCGGCCGCCGCCTGGGCACGGCCGGCATCGAACTGGGTTACCAGGCGCAGCACCTTCGACTGCGCGGTCGCAACCGGCTCATCCACCAGTTCCTGGCAAGCATCAGCCTGCGCTTCTGAACCCTGCCGCCGGGCGCCGCGGCGCCTGTCCCTCGCGCTCGGCCCGGGTATGATGACGAGGGCATTCCGACCCAGACCCGGAGGGTTCCCGTCAGTACCAATCCCCGCCTGCCTGCCGATATCGCCCTGACTGCCGGCGGCCTCGGCCTCGCACCGCTGGCAAAGAAATACGTGCTCGTGGCCGGCGGCAGCCCGCTGCCCCTGGCGATCGCCAGTTCCGCGGTAGCCGCAGCGGTGGCGCTGCTGGGGCTGCTGGCCGGAGGGCGTCGCGCGCTGCGGCCGCCGGCTCCCGCCACCGTGTTACACCTGCTGCTGATCGGCGCACTCGGTTCGGGCGCGGTGGTGCTGCTCGGCATCCTCGCCATGACCGGGACCACGGCCACCAACCGCAGCCTGTTCCAGGCCATGTACCCGGTTGCCACGGCGGTGACAGCGCGGCTGCTGCTGCGCGAGCAGCTCGCCACCGGCGCCTGGGCGCTCATCGGGGTGATGGCCGCGGGGCTGGTGCTGATGAACTCCGACGCCGAGGGCCTGGTGATCAACCGCGCGTTCTGGATGCTGGCGGCGACGCTGCCGCTGATCGGCCTGTCCGATGTCTACGCGCGGCGCACCCTGGCCGCCATCGCACCGGCCACGGTCGCGGCGGCGCGCCTGGGCTTCGGCGCCGCGTTCCTGCTGCTGGCCCTGCCGTTCACCCCGGCCGGCGCCTGGCAGGGCCTTGGCGACCAGGCCATTGCGGTCATCGGCGCCGGGCTGGCGATGGCCGTGGGCGTGCTCGGCCTGTACCGGATCATGGACCGGGCGGGCGCGAGCCGGGCGGCCGCCTTCGCGGCCCTTGCCCCGGTGGTCACCGCCGTTGCCGAGGCCGGCCTGCTGGGTGCGCGCTTCTCGGCGCTGCAACTGGGCGGCCTGGCCCTGGTGGTGGCCGCCGGGATCCGCCTGGCCAGGGTCCACACCCGCAGCGACTGAGCATCACACCACGCCGTAGGCGAACATCGCCCGGGCGACTTTGAGAAAGCCGGCCAGGTTGGCACCGTCGGTGTAATTCACCCGCGGCCCATCACCGCCGTGGGCCACGCATTCGGCATGGATGTCGCCGATGATCCCCTGCAGGGCCTTGTCGACACGTTCATGCGACCAGCTGGTGCGCATGGCGTTCTGGCTCTGCTCGAGGCCGCTCACCGCAACTCCGCCGGCGTTGGCCGCCTTGCCCGGGGCGTGCAGCACGCCCGCCTCGCGGAACACCCGGGCCGCGTCAGCGGTGGTGGGCATGTTGGCGCCCTCGCACACGGCCAGCACGCCATTGCCGGTGAGCGTGCGGGCGTCCGCCTCGCTGATCTCGTTCTGCGTGGCGCAGGGCATGGCGACATCGCCGGCCACGGCCCAGGGTTTGCCGCCGGGGTGCCAGCTCACGCCGCGGCCACCCTCGTAGCACTGCAGACCGGCACGCTGCTCGAGCTTGAGCCTGCTGATCACGGCCAGCTGCTCAGCGTCCAGGCCATCGCGAAAATGCAGGAAGCCGCCGGAGTCGCTCAGCGTGAGCACACGCGCACCGCGCTCGATGGCCTTGCCGGCCGCGTGCAGGGCGACGTTGCCGCTGCCGCTGATGAGGACGCTGCAATCGGCGAACTCGTGCTCATGGTGCGCGAGCATCGTCTCGCAGAAGTACACGCAGCCGTAGCCGGTGGCCTCGGTGCGCACGGCGCTGCCACCGAAGGCGCAGCCCTTGCCGGTCAGCACGCCGCTCCAGCGGTTCTGCAGGCGCATGTAGTGGCCGAACAGGTAGCTGATCTCGCGATTACCCACGCCGATGTCACCGGCGGGCACATCGGTATTCTCGCCGATGTGACGATGCAGCTCGGTCATCACGGACTGGCAGAAGCGCATCACCTCGGCGTCGCTCTTGCCGGCGGGGTTGAAGTTCGCGCCACCCTTGGCGCCGCCCATGGGCAGGCCGGTCAGGGCGTTCTTCAGGGTCTGCTCGAAGCCAAGGAATTTCAGGACGCTGCCATTCACGCCCGGCGCGAAGCGCAGACCGCCCTTGTACGGGCCCAGCGAATGGTTGAACTGCACGCGCCAGGCGCGATTGGCGCGAATCTCGCCGCTGTCGGTTTCCCAGCAGACGCGGAAACTGATAATGCGATCCGGTTCAGTCATGCGCTCGAGAATCTGCGCGCGGCGCCAGGACGGGTTGTCGAGGTAGCAGGGCATCACCGAGGTCGCCACCTCCTCGACGGCCTGGTGAAACTCGGTCTCATGCGGGTTGCGTCGTTTGAGGCCGTGCATGAACTCACGCAGGGCCTTGTCGGTAGCGCTCATGGGCTCTCCGGCGGGGACGAACCGCGGGCCTGGCGCGGCCGTCGCCTGTTGCTCGCTGGCACCAGCATAACGGCCGGGCCCGGGGGGCAGGCAAGGCCCCGCGGCGGGCGCCGGCAGCACCGCGGCTTCCGGCAAACAGCCGGGCGGGTGTTAACATTGCCCCCGAACCCGACAACCGGCCAGGTGTCAGCAGGCGCCGGTTCCCCGGCAGCCGCCCTGCCGCAAGCCCCTCGATGCGGGCCCGCTGCGGCACCTGTCCGGCGCTGTCGTTCCGGCCCCGCCTGGTGGCCCCTGGCCCGATACCATGCATGCACGCTGAACCCCGGCGCCCGAGCGGCGCGGACAATCACGACACGGATGGTGATGCCTGTCCGGGCGCCGCCCACGCGCAGTGGTGCGCGTCAACGCAGCGCCTGGCCGCCCTTGCCGACGGCATCGAGTACTACCGCCGGGTACGCGAGGCGCTCATCAACGCCCACGCGCAGGTCCTCATCGTCGGCTGGGAAGTCCACAGCGAAATCGACCTGTTGCGTGGCGACGCGGCCAGCCGGGCCCGCAACGAGGAGGACTGGCCGGTGCGCCTTGCCGACCTGCTGCTGGCGCTGGTGGAAGCGCGGCCGGCACTGCAGGTGCAGCTGCTGATCTGGGAGGGCGCATCGCTGTTCGGCCTGGAGCGACAGCACCTGCCGCGCATGAAGCGGCCCTGGGCAGAGCACCCACGCATCAACCTGGTCTGGGACAGGGACACGCCCAAGCTGGCCTCGCAGCACCAGAAATTCGTGGTCATCGACGACGCCATGGCCTTCGTCGGCGGCATGGACCTCACCAAGTCGCGCTGGGACTCCCACCAGCACGCCCGCCGTGATCCCCGCCGCCGTATCCCGGGACTACTGCCCCTGCAGGGCGGGCCCTACCATGACGCGATGCTGGCCCTGGACGGCGAGGCGGCACGGGTGCTCGGTGAGTGGGGTCGCGAGCGCTGGCTGCGGGCCACGGGCGAACGCCTGCCGGCCCCGACGCCTCCGGCACACAGCGCCTGGCCGGCCGACCTGCCTGTCCTGCTGCGTGACCACGACGTGGCAATGGCTCTCACGCAGCCGGACTTCGGCGGCCGGCCGGAACTGCGCCAGGTGCAGGCGAGCCTCATCGAGCAGATCGAGGCGGCACGCGAACTGGTCTTCATCGAGACCCAGTACCTGGCCGCCACGCCGCTGGTGGATGCGCTGTGTGCCGCGCTTGCCCGCGAGCCGGGCCCGGAGGTGGTGCTGATCCTGCCCTGGGGCTGCCCCGGCCGCCTGCAGTCCATCAGCATGGACCCGCCCCGTGACGAGCTGCTCGAACGCCTGCGCGCTGCCGATCCGGGCGGCCGCCTGGGCGTTTACTGGGCAACGCTGGCCGGCGGCGACAGCGAGGATGTCCACGACAAGGCCGTGTACATACATGCCAAGGTGATGATCATCGATGATTGCCTGCTGCGGATCGGCTCGGCCAATTTCAACAACCGCTCGATGGGCCTGGACACCGAGCTGGACGTGTTCACCTGCGCCCGCGCCGCGGCCGATCGTGAGGCCATTGCCGGCTTCCGTCGCCAGCTGCTGGCCTGGCTGGCGCACGTGGAGCCGCAGACACTGGCCGCGGCGGAGCAGCGCGAAGGCTCGGTGACAGCCGCCATCGACACCCTGCGCGGCGGCGAGCGGACCCTGCACCCCTTCGACCATCGCGCCGCCGAGTACAAGCATGTGGCACCGCTGCCGCTGCGCCTGGCCGACCCGGACCACCCCCTCAGTGAACTCGACGCCGATACCGTCATGGATGCGCTGAACGCCGACACGGCGCTGCTGCGGCCGCTGCAGGCCGGCCTGTCGCGCGCCACCGGCATCGCCCGCCGGCACAAGGGCGCCATCGCGGTGCTGGCGCTCATGCTGGCGCTGGCGCTGGCCTGGAGCAGCACGCCCCTGCAGTCGATGCTGGACGGCGATCGCCTGCGGGCGCTGTTCGATACCCTGCGCGGCAGTCGCGCCGGGTTGATCGGCGTGTTCGCCACCTTCACCGCCCTGGCGGCGGCCGGCTTCCCGGTCACGCTGCTGATCGTGGTCATCGGGGCGAGCTTCGAACGCCTGCCCGCCATCGGCATCTGCCTTGGCGGTGTGCTGGTCGCCGCGCTGGCCGACTACCTGCTCGGCCGCCTTGCCCCCGGCGCGCTGAAGGCCGTGAACCCGCGCGCCTCGGGCGGCATCGTCGAGCGCCTGCGCGGGCGCGGCGTGCTGGCCGTGGCCATCCTGCGCAACGTGCCCATCGCTCCGTTCGCGGTGGTCAATGCCGGCTGCGGTGTCGCCGGGCTGTCCTGGTGGCGCTACCTGCTGGGCACGCTGATCGGCATGGCGCCGGGCATCATCCTGGTGGCGGTATTCGGCCACGAAATCGGCGCGATGCTGGCCGAACCCAGCCCCGCCGGCGTGGCACGCCTGGCGGCGCTGGTCACGCTCATCATAGGCCTGGCAGTTACCGCGGACCATCTCATCCGCCGCTTCGGCCGCCGCCTGCAGCCGGCCAGCGCGGACACCGGGCAGGAGCCCGACGAGCGGCAGCCCCCGGAGTGAGTGACGGCGCGCCGCCAGCCGCCGCCCGGTGCCATCGGCTGCGGGTGGTGTCCTGGAACATCCACGGCTGCCTGGGCACGGACAGGCGCTACGATCCGGCCCGGATCGCCCGGCTGCTCGAGGCGCTGGACGCGGACATCATCGGCCTGCAGGAGGTGGACTGGCGCCGGCCCGATCATGACAGCCGGGACCAGTTCGACTTCATTGCCGCGGCGCTCGGCATGAACGCCGTGGAGGGGCCGAACCTGCACGATCATCGTGGCCGCTACGGCAATGGCCTGCTCACGCACTGGTCCGTCGATGAAGCGGTGCGCATCGATCTCAGCTGTCCGGGCCGGGAGCCTCGAGGCGCCATCGACGCCGCACTGAGCCGGCCCGGCCTGAGCGTGCGTACCGTGGTCACCCACCTCGGCCTGCGCTACCGCGAGCGGCGCGACCAGATTGCCCGCCTGCGCGGTGTGCTCAGCCGGGATCGCGGCGCCGGGGCCGCGCTGCTGCTGGGCGACATGAACGAGTGGACATCGATGCGACGCCTGCGCGCGGCCCTGACGCCACGGCCCTTCGAAACCATGCTGCGCGGGCGCAGCTTCCCCAGCCGCCTGCCGTGGCTGGCGCTGGACTGCGTGTTCATCGACCCGGCACCGCTGCGCGTGGACCTGCACGTGCCGCGCGCGCGCGATTACCGCCGGGCCTCGGACCACCTGCCAGTGGTGGTCGACATCGACTGGTCCGACCCGCTCAGTGGTAGCTGAGCTCGGTGGACTTGCCCCAGAACACCCGGTAGGCGAACGCGGTGTAGCCGATGATGGCCGGCAGCACGATGACCGCGCCCACCAGGATGAATTTCAGGGATTCCGGCGCGCTGGCGGCCTCCCAGATATCCAGCTTGCCCGGCACGACCCAGGGATAGAAGCTGTAGGCGAGGCCCTGGAAGCACAGGATGAACACCACGACCGCGCCGACAAACGGTACCCAGCAGCCCTTGTCGCCGGGCCAGGGGCAGCCGGCGAGGTAGCGGTCCACCCCGATGACCAGCGCCGCTGTCACCAGCGGCACCGGCGCCAGCAGAAGCACCTGCGGGAAGGCCAGCCACTTGTCGAACACACCCGGCACCACCAGCGGGTTCACCACCGACACGGCCAGGATGCCGACCGCCGTGCACCAGAGGCTGCGCCGGGCCCAGCGCACGGCCTGCGACTGCAGCTCGCCGTCGGTTTTCATGATCAGCCAGGCCGCACCGATGAAGCTGTAGCCGGCGGTCACGCACACCGCGCTCAGCAGGGCGAAGGCATGGGCCGCCAGGCCGTCGGCGAAGCCCATCACGTACAACCCGAGCATGTAGCCTTGGGCGCCGCTGGCGAGCACCGAGCCGGCCCGGAAGGCGATGTCCCAGCGGGCCTTGTGATCCACCGGCGCCTTGGCGCGGAAGTCGAATGCCACGCCGCGCAGGATGAGCCCGGACAGCATTACCGCAACCGGCAGGTACAGCTCGCCGAGAATCAGCCCGTGCGCGGTCGGGAAGGCAATGAGCAGGATTCCCACGGCCAGCACCAGCCAGGTTTCGTTGGCATCCCAGAACGGGCCGATGGAGGCGATCATCGCATCGCGGTGCGACTCGGAATCCGCCGGCAGCAGGATCCCCACGCCAAGGTCGTAGCCGTCCAGCACGGCATACACCAGGAAGGCCAGGGCCATCAGGCCAACGAAGATGATGGGCAGCCAGTAGGCATCCCCGCTCAGTACGGTTTCCATGGCAGTCTCCCTCAGGCCCCGGCCGGCGCGGCGGCGCTGATGTCGGCATAGCGCTCGCGCTCGAGCAGCGAGGACTTGCGCGCCATGACGAACAGGGTGCGGATGTAGGCCACCGTCAGCACCGCGTACAGGGTCAGGTACATGGCCAGCGACAGCGCCACGTTGCCGGCCGGCACGCCGGTCACGGCATCGCTGGTGGACAGCACGCCGCTGACCAGCCACGGCTGGCGCCCGATCTCGGTCACGTACCAGCCGGCCAGCGTGGCTACCCAGCCCGAGAAGGTCATGGCCACCAGCACGCGCAGCTGCCAGGTGCCGAGGGCCCGCCCCCGCCACAGCCGGGCCGCGCACCACCAGGCCACCAGGATCATCAGCGTGCCCATGGCCACCATGATCCGGAAGCCCCAGAACAGCGGCGCCACCGGTGGATGGGCGTCGGGGAATTCGTTCAGGCCACGGATCTCGCCATCGAGCTCATGCGTGAGGATGAGGCTCGCGAGCTTGGGGATGCCGATGGCATGGCGGTTCTCCCGCGCCTCGGCATCGGGCAGGGCGAACAGCAGCAGCGGCGCCCCTGCTTCGGTTTCCCACACGCCCTCGATGGCCGCGATCTTGGCCGGCTGGTGCTCGAAGGTGTTCAGGCCGTGCATGTCGCCGACCAGCATCTGGGTGGGCGCCAGGATGGCCGCCATGGTGATGGCGGTGGTGAGCGCGCGTCGCGGGGCCGGCTTCGGATCCCCGTGCAGGATCCGCCAGGCCGAGAGACCGGCAATCAGGAAGGCGCAGGTCAGCCCCGAGGCAATCAGCATGTGCGTCATGCGATAGGGCATGGACGGGTTGAAGATGATGGCCAGCCAGTCCACCGGGAAGGCGACACCGTCGCGCAGCTCGAAACCCGCCGGCGTGTGCATCCAGGAATTCAGCGCCAGGATCCAGAACGCCGACAGCGTGGTGCCGAAGGCGACCAGGGCCGTGGCGAGCGTATGCACGCGGTTGGACACGCGGTGGGTCCCGAACAGCATGATGCCGAGGAAGGAGGCTTCCAGGAAGAAGGCGGTAAGCACCTCGTAGCCGAGCAGCGGCCCGGCAATGTTGCCAACGGTGTTCATGAAGCCGGGCCAGTTGGTGCCGAACTGGAAACTCATGGTGATGCCGCTGACCACGCCCAGGGCGAAGCTGAGCGCGAACACCTTCACCCAGAAGCGGTAGGCGCGCATCCACACCTCATCGCCAGTGGCATTGAAGCGCAGCTTGAAAAACAGCAGCACCCAGGCCAGGGCCAGGGTGATGGTCGGGAACAGGATGTGGAAACTGATGTTGGCCGCGAACTGGATGCGCGACAGCACGAATGTGTCCAGCATGGTCATCTACCCCGTTTCTCTCACCCGCACGCGGCCCATGCCGCGTGCGTTGTTGCGCCGGCGTCTGTCCCGCCGGCCTTCAGGATGCTTTCGGTTTGCGTCCGCCCAGGCGGTCGCGGAGATCCAGCACCCGGCTGACGCCGGAGCCGAGCTTCAGCAGCTGCTTCAACTCCGGCGTGGACAGGCGCTGCATTTCCTCGCTCCAGCGCGTGACCAGTTCCATCAGTTCAAGCATGTCGCCCATGCGCGACTGGGCGTAGCGCTCACCCTCGTCATGCGCCTCTTCCAGCAGCAGGTGGCGGAGCATGCTCAGGGTCGGGTCGATTTCGCGCTTGCGTCGCTCTTCGATGAGTGTGCGTGCAATCTCCCAGAAGTCATCCGGCGCCGAGTAGTACTCGCGCCGGTCGCCGAGGCGCTGGTGCGAGCGGATGAGCCGCCAGGAGTTCAGCTCCTTCAGGCCCATGCTCACATTGCTGCGCGACACGCCCAGGGCGTCGCTGATCGCCTCGGCGTTCAGCGGCTCCTCGCTCATCACCAGCAGGGCATACATCTGCCCGACGGTGCGGTTGATGCCCCAGCGGCTGCCCATCTCACCGAAGTGCAGGATGAAGGCTTCAACCATGGGCGAGAGTGCGGTCATGTCTGTACCGTATGGAGTTTCAGAAATTACTGAAATTCTAGACAAGATGGATACGTCGCTGCAACCAGCCGGCGCCAGACATATTTAACTAAATGAAATTTTTAGGTTTTATTGCCAGATCAGGGGCCCGGCCGGAGGTGGCACGAGGCCGGCTCAGCCCATGATTGGCACGCCGAACAGGCTGCCGTGGAAGTACATCACGACCGCGGCGAGCACGATCCCTCCGACCACGGCGGCGGCATCCATGGCCGCGCGCGGGGGTTTGAGGCCGATGAGCGTGCGCCCGCGGGCCGACTCGCTGATGAAATCAACCACCGCGTACACCGCGAAGGCGCCGAACAGGATGATGGAGCGACGGTCGCCATTGGCGGCCAGGTGCGCGATGGCCCACAGCAGTGTGCCGATGAGCATCGGGTGCTTGAGCTTGTAGCGGATGTAGCCGGGCATGTTGGCGGCCGCCAGCAGGATGAAGGCCAGCGGTACCAGCGACATGGCCAGGTGACGGCCCCAGGCGGGGGGATCGTAGACCACCTCGTAGGGCGCCTGCTTCCAGCCGAAGACGATGAGCACCAGCCCGGCCAGCGCCACCACCGAGAACACGGTCTTGTAGCCCTTCTCACCCAGCCGGTTGAACAGCCCGTTGCGCAGCGGCGGCACGATGGGCAGTGAGTGGATGCCGAGAAACAGCACGAGTCCGATGATGAGAAGTGTCATGCCCTTGGCCTCCAGGTGAACACCGCAAGGATAGGTTGCAACGGCGTCGCGAAGCAATGCGGCCTCGCCGGCCCGCCGGGCGAGGCCTTATGATGCACCCGGTCGGGCTGGCGACGGCGGAAGGCGGGTGTGACATGACCATGGCGGAATGGGTGGCCCCGGAGATTCTCGAGCGGGTCCGCGTGGGCCGTAACTACGTGCGGGCGAAATACGGGTTCCGCAATCACTGGTACCCGGTCCGGCTGTCCACGGACCTCCTCGAAGGCGAACCGGTCGCGGTGACTGTGCTCGGGGAGCACCTGCTGCTCAACCGCGTCGGCGGCCAGGTGTTCGCGCTGCGCGACCAGTGCCTGCACCGGGGCGTGGCGCTGTCGCGCAAGCCCGAGTGCTATCGCTCCGGCACCATCACCTGCTGGTACCACGGCTTCACCTATCGCTTCAGCGACGGCCTGCTGGTGGACATCGTCGGCACGCAGAGCAGCAACGTGATCGGCCGCAAGCGGCTGCGCGCCTTTCCGGTCGTCGAGGCCAAGGGCCTGGTGTTCGTGTTCGTGGGGGATCCGGATTTCACGCCGCCGCCGCTCGTCGAGGATGTCCCGCCGGGCTTTCTCGACGCCGACCTCCACGTGCGCGGCGAGTGGCGGGAGGTTGCCGCGAACTGGCGGGTGGGCGCTGAGAACGGCTTCGACTCCACGCATATCTTCATCCACAAGGACTCGGTGCTCATCGGCGAGGCCGACCTGGCGCTGCCGCTGGGGCTGCAGCCGCGTTCGCGCGCCGGCTTCGTCCGGCAGGCCGAGCCCGGCGGGCCCGTCGGCGTGTTCGACAACTTCGGGCCCGAGCACATCATCCCGGTGTTCGAGGGCACCATCGAGGGCGAGACGGTGCTCACCGGCGCCACCGGCGGCAGCAACATCGTGCCGCACACCATCAGCATGTGGCTGCCCTGTGCACTGCGGGTGCAGCCCTGGCCGGTACCGGAACTCACCCAGTACGAGTGGTACGTGCCCATCGACGGGCAGCGGCACATCTACCTGCAGACACTGGCCCGCAGCTGCACCGACACGGCGCAGCGCGAGGCCTTCGATGCCGAGTTCGAACAGCGCTGGGTCCCGGCGGCGCTGAACGGCTTCAACGACGATGACGTGTGGGCGCGCGAGGCCACCCAGCCCTTCTACGCCGACGATACCGGCTGGCTGAAAGAGCAGTTGTTCGAGCCGGACGGCAACATCGTGGAATGGCGCAGGCTCGCCAGCGAGCACGCGCGCGGCATCCAGTTGCGCGAACACATCGATCCGCCCCGCAGCTGAAGCCCCCCCGGCCCCGGGGACGTGCTGGCCACAAAACTACTTGCGAATGATTCTCACCTACCCTACCATTCACAACACCAGTCGCGCTGGCTTCCGCGCCCGGCCCGGTTCCGAATCGGCGATGGGCCGGCGGCGGCTGGTCAAGATAAATAAAGGCGCTGAAAAGAAAGGGTTCCCTATGCTCCACGGTTCTCGCGCGGGCCAGCCGGTCGCGCTCACGATCTCCCTCCTGGTCGCCGCTTCGGCGGCGGCCGACTCTCAAACTCCCCAGGACCGGGCCATGGAGCAGGTCCAGGTGCTGGGCACGCCGGCGGCGCGGTTCGACATTCCCGGCTCGGCGCACCTCATCACCGAGGAAGACATCCGCCTGCAGAGCTACGACGACATCAACCGCATCCTGCGCAGGGTGCCGGGTGTGTACCTGCGCGAGGAGGACGGCTTCGGCCTGTTCCCGAACATCTCGCTGCGGGGTGTGGACACCTCGCGCAGCGCCAAGATCACACTCATGGAGGACGGCGTGCTCACGGCGCCGGCCCCCTATGCCTCGCCTTCGGCCTATTACTCGCCCACCGCCGGGCGCATGAGCAGCCTGGAAGTGCTGAAAGGCTCCAGCCAGGTGAAGTACGGCCCGCATGTGACCGGCGGCGTGCTCAATTACCTGTCCACCACCATCCCCGACGAGCGCCAGGCCTACGTGAAGGCCATGTACGGCAGCCAGGACGAAATGCGCGTGCACGCCTGGCTGGGGGATACCGTGGACACCGCCAACGGGCGTTTCGGCTACGTCATCGAGAACTACTACCGCAGCACCGATGGCTTCAAGACCATCGATGCCGCCCCCGGCTTCGCCGGCAGCGACGACACCGGCTTCACCAACATCGAGCCCAGCGTGAAGCTGTCATGGGAGCCGGCCACCAGCCGCTACCAGCGCTTCGAGGCCAAGCTGGGTTACACCAACATGGAGGCGGACGAGACCTACCTCGGCCTGTCGGAGGCCGACTTCCGCGCCGATCCGAATCGTCGCTATGCCGCTTCGCGCTTCGACAACATCGATACCGAGCACTACCGCAGCTACCTGCGCTGGTATATCGAGCCGACCAGCGACACCAGCCTGTCCATCACCGGCTACTACAACCGCTTCGCGCGCGACTGGTTCAAGCTCCATGACCTGCGCAGCGTCGGCACGGCGGGCAACCTGAGCCTGTCGGCGGCGCTCGCCGGGGCCGGCGCCGGCCAGGGCCTGGCCTGCCTGCAGGGCGCGCTGGACTGCACCCTGCGCGTGCGCCACAACGATCGCGCCTACGCGTCCTACGGCGTGCAGATCAACGGCACCTGGGACATCGAGCTCGGGGCATTCAGCCATTCGCTGGCAGCCGGTGTGCGCTACCACGAGGACTACGAGGATCGCGAGCAGCGCGAAGAGCTGTTCACGCAGGACGCCACGGGCTTCATCACCGACCGCAGCTTCACGCCCACCGGCAGCGCCGGCGACAGGCGCGATTCCGCCGATGCCATTGCCGTGTACTTCCAGGACAGCATCCGCTGGGGCCGCTGGACCTTCGTGCCGGGTGTGCGCTTCGAAGCGGTGGACCTGACCCGCAATGATCGCGCCAGCAACACCCGCAGCAACGCCGACGTCAACATGCTCGGCGGTGGCATCGGTGTGTCCTACCAGTTCAGCGACGAATGGATGCTCTTCGGCGGCGCGCACCGCGGCTTCTCACCTCCCAGCCCCGGCGGCGCCATCGGTGATGGCCTGCAGGAGGAAACCAGCTGGGCCTTCGAGGCGGGCACGCGTTACGCCAGCAACGATGGTGCGGTGCTGGCCGAGCTGGTGGGCTTTTTCACCCAGTTCGATGATCTGATCGTCGTGGACAACATCGGCGGCACCGGCACCGGCAATACGCAGAACTTCGGCGAGGTCGAGTCCATGGGCATCGAGTTCTCCGGCACCTTCGACGCCGCCGCCAGGCGCAACGCCGGCTTTTCGCTGCCGCTGTTCCTGACCTTCACCTACACCGATGCCGAACAGCAGAACGACGCTGTGTCCACCGACCCGGAGTCGATCTTCAGCTTCGGCGCCCGCGGCAACGATGTGCCCTACATCCCCGAGATCACGCTGTCCATGGGGGCCGGCTTTCACAGCGCCCGCTTCGGCGGCGAACTGGTGGCCAGCTACACCGACGAGACCTTCGCCAGCGCGAACAATGTCACAGTCCCGCTCAACGGCCTCGGCGAACCGGACGCGCGCTTCGGCACCACCGACGACTTCTGGACCCTCGACATCTCCGGCTACTACCAGGTCACGCCGAAAGTGCGCGTGCTCGGTGGCGTGCAGAACCTGCTGGACGAGGAATACCTGGTATCCCGCCAGCCGCACGGGCCGCGGCCCGGCCAGAACCGCTTCGCCTATGTGGGCGTGGAGTTCGACCTGAACATGTAAGTACTCCCTCCCCGGCACCGCGTAACGCCTCGGCTGCTCTCCGGGCGTGCGCGGTGCCGGGTGGCCTGGGGCGACTCAGCCCGGCCAGTCATCCCGCCAGCGATCGACCCCGGCTTCGGCTTCGGCCTGTGCTGACGGCGCCAGCCGTTACCATTACGGCTTCGGGTTGCAAACCTGGCGCTTGAACGATTGCGCGCGCCGCAGGTGTTGGCGACACGCGCAGGCCCGGCACGGAATCACGGTATTTCCGGGCTGGACTTCGAATTGTCGAAGCCATCATCGCCTGGCAAACCGCGGATTAATCGAGCCTGTCGCCTCGACTGGCGCGCCAGCCGAGGCGACACTCGCGATCAACCCGAGCCAAATGCCACAACCTCGGCGCCTCGAGCGCTATCCAACGGCTCGCGTACCGGCTTCTCCGGCTCCGGCGACCACTCGAGATTCCCCTCGTAGCGCCACACCTGCCCCACCTGATCGTCCAGCGCGAACAGGTGCAGCCAGCCGTTGTCGAACAGCGCTCGTACCCCGCCGTGGCGGGCGAGAATGTCGATTATCGCCTCGCGCGGCGCCTGCACGAATACCGACAGCCGCACGGGCTCGTGCATGAATTTCTCGCCGTCGTGGACAGACTGCCAGGGCAGACCCACGCGCAGGGCGCCACCGTTGCCCTCGACGACACCGATGCCGCCGGTCACATTGTGGAGCAGCTTGTTGCCAGCGCCGAAGGTGTCCGGGGCGACCGTCGAGCCGTAGTACTGCAGACTGATCCAGCTCGCGACGACCACCGGCGCCGTGAGGATCAGCTCCAGCACGCCGAAGCCCTCGTCGTCCTGCCAGGCGTAGTCGTGCAGGAAGGCGCGGCCCTGGAGGCTCGCTGCAGCGGTACGGGCGCGCGGTGCGGCGACGAAGGCCCGACAGCCGGCGAGGCCCCACTCGGGGCGCACCTCGGCCCAGTCGGCGGCACGCTTTGCGATAGCAGCCGGGTCCGTGGCGCGGGGCAGCTTCGGGGCCCGTTCGGCCCGCGCGAGGCGCGCGGCGGCCTCGAGCCAGCGCTGCGCGCTCGCGAGCGCGGTCTTGTGCTCCTCGGTGTCCGCGTCGTCCTGGTAGATGGTGACCGCGTCGGTGGTCGTGTCGTGGAGTGCCCCGAGGAAAAGCGTGTCCGAGGGGATCTCGATGCCGTGCGGCTCGAGACCCTTGCGGACTTCCGGGTCGTTCAGCAGCCCGGCGAGCAGGCGGGCGTTCACCTCGCCGCTGTAACCACCGCAGGCGCCGCAATGCAGGGCCGACGCATGCGGGTTGTTGGTGACGTTCGCGCCGTGGCCTGCGATGAGCACCAGGGGAGCGAAGTCCCGCGTCAGCGACATGGCGCGCAGCACGGTGTTGGCCGCCTCGACGCGCGCCTGCAGCGGCAGCTCGGGCTCCAGCCGCGGCGCTGGGTCGTTCGGCGCCGGCTGCCTGACGAGGCCGAGGGCGTCGCGAAGCAGCTTGCCGATGTAGATCGGGCCGGCCGCTTCCACGAAGGCAAAGGAGGAAACCGCCGCCAGCTTGAAGCGGCCCCAGGCGCGGGAGGCGCGGGCCTTGTGGCGGGCATCGCGGTCCTCCTCGGCGACCTCCGGGCCTGTCGCCCGGCTCTCTATTCCCGGGTTCAGCAACACCGGCAGGCGCAGCTCATCCACGTCGGAGGCGAAGCGGCGATGCTTCGTGGCGAGGCCGAAGAAGCCGGCGAAGCCGAGGGTCTGCACGCCCGGGTCGAGGGACTCGAGGGCCCGGCGGAAGACCTCCGAGCGCACGTCGATGCAGAAGGCCGCCTGCAGCTGCGGGCGGGCCTCCCTGGGCATGGCCACCTCATCGAAGCCGGCGACGAGCGCCCG
>CAYGQN010000042.1:0-17784 GCA_964351795.1 uncultured Gammaproteobacteria bacterium | reverse complement strand
GGGATGCGCAGCCCCTGCAGGCTCAAGGCGCGCCGGCCCCGGCCCGCGCGCCAGCCTGGACGGCCTCTGGCAGCTGGGCGATGCACCCGCTCCCGTGCCGGAACGCCTGCACGCAGCCGGCATCGCCGGCGCCGAGGCCCTCGGCGAGGCGGTGGCGGCATTGCACCGGGCACCGCACATGCAGCGCCTGAGCACCAACGGCTTTGCCCGGATGGCGCGGCTGCTGCCGGCGCTGATCGAGGAGGTCAGCCGGCAGGAAGAGCCGCTGCTCGCCTTCGAACGCGTCGGCCGGCTCCTGGACGCGGTCGCCACCCGCAGCGTGTACCTGGCCCTGCTGGCCGAACACGGCCCGGCTTTGCAGCAACTCGTGCGCCTGTGCGCCGCCAGTCCCTTCATCGCCGACCAGCTGGTACGCCAGCCGATGCTGCTCGACGAACTGCTGAACCCCGCCAGCCTGTATGCCCCGCCGGCGCGGCCGGCGCTGGAGGCGGCACTGCACGAACTGCTGGCCCGGCACCCGCAGGGGGATCTCGAGGGCGCCATGGAAGCGCTGCGCGAATTCCGCCATGCCCAGGCGCTGCGGGTGGCGGCGGCCGACATCGTCGGCGAGCTGCCGGTGGCGGAAGTGAGCAATCACCTGTCCGATATCGCCGAAGTCTGCGTGGCCGGCGCCCTGGCGCTGGCCCGCGACCACCTGGCGGCGCGGCACGGCCGGCCCTGCTGCCGTGTGGATGACACGGCGCGCGAAGCCGGCTTCGCGGTCATCGCCTACGGCAAGCTCGGCGGCCTGGAGCTCGGCTATGGCTCGGACCTGGACCTCGTCTTCGTGCATGACAGCGCCGGCGAGGCGCAGTTCACCGACGGCGAGCGCAGCATCGACAACAGCGTCTTCTTCACCCGTCTCGGCCAGCGCTTCATCCACCTGCTGCAGACCCGCACCCACGCGGACCGGGTCTACGAGATCGACGCCCGCCTGCGCCCCAGCGGCGAATCGGGCCTGCTGGTGGTCTCCCTCCAGGCCTTCCGCGACTACCAGTTCGAAAAAGCCTGGACCTGGGAACACCAGGCGCTGGTGCGCGCCCGCGCGGTGGCCGGCCCGACGTCGGTGCGCGAGGCCTTCGAGGCCATCCGCCGGGAGGTGCTGGCAACGCCGCGCGACCCGGACAAGCTGGCCGGCGACATCGTCGACATGCGCACCAGGATGCGCCGCGAGCTGGGCTCGCGGGACCCGGCCCGCTTCGATCTCAAGCAGGATGCCGGTGGTATCACGGACATTGAATTTATGGTGCAATACGCGGTTCTTCGCTGGGCCCCGCAGCACCCTGGCTTGCTGTCGGTTACCGACAATCTGCGCCTGCTGGAAAGCCTGGCGAGCACCGGGCTGCTGCCGGCAGCGGATTGCAGCTCCCTGCACGATGCCTACTTCGCCTACCGGGCCGTGGTGCACCGGCAGGCGTTGCAGGAGCGCGCGGCGGAGGTGGAGGCGGAAGCGTTCCGGCAGCATCGCGACAACGTGCTGCGTGTCTGGCGGAACCTGTTTGCGCAATACGAAGACTCTGGAGAACAGCAATGAGCTTTGCCGATCGCGACGGGGTGATCTGGATGGACGGTGAGTACGTGCCCTGGCGGGACGCCCGCGTGCACGTGCTCACACACACGCTGCACTACGGTGTCGGTGTGTTCGAGGGGATCCGCGCCTACCGCACCGATCGCGGCACGGCCATCTTCCGGCTGGCAGAGCATGTGCAGCGCCTGTTCGATTCGGCTCACATGCTGCGCATGAACATCGAGCATTCCGCCGGGGAGCTCACCGAGGTCTGCCGGCAGATCATCAAGCGCAACAACCTGGAGGACGGCTATCTCCGGCCGCTGGTGTACTTCGGCTCCGAGGGCATGGGGCTGCGCGCCGACAACCTGCGCACGCATACCAGCGTCGCCGCCTGGTCCTGGGGCAAGTACCTCGGCAACGACGGCATCGAGAAGGGGATCCGCATCCGCACCTCCTCGTTCACGCGCTATCACCCGAACAGCATCCTGTGCAAGGCCAAGGCCTGCGGCAACTACATCAACTCCATCCTGTCACTGCAGGAAGCCCTGCAGAGCGGCTACGACGAGGCGCTCATCCTCGATGCCAACGGTTACGTCGCCGAGGGCAGTGGCGAGAACTTCTTCATGATCAAGAACGGCCGCATCTTCACGCCGGAACTCACCGGCGCGCTGAACGGCATCACCCGTGACGCGGTGATCACCATCGCCCGTGAACTCGGTTACGAAGTCACGGAAAAGCGCATTACCCGCGACGACGTGTACGTGGCTGACGAGGCCTTTTTCACCGGTACCGCCGCCGAGGTCACGCCCATCCGCGAGTTCGATGATCGCGCCATCGGCAAGGGCACGCGCGGGCCGATTACAGAACGCCTGCAATCGGCGTTCTTCGACCAGTGCCATGGCCGCGGCGGTCACCACGACGAGTGGCTCACCTACATCGACTGACCGGCAGGGGAATGCAGATGACCGAGGGTGCAAAGACCGTGGGCGCGAAGCAGGCCAACACGCACCAGTACGTGGATGTGAGCCGCGCCGACCTGCCGCTGCACTGTCCGCTGCCGGGAACAACGCTGTGGAATTCCCATCCGCGGGTGTTCCTGCCGATCGAGGAGACGGGCGCGGCCAAGTGTCCGTACTGCGGAACCGAATACAAGCTGCGCGACTGAGCCCCGATGCGTGTCCCGTCCCATGCCCGCTGCGCCTGTCGTGCCGGGCCGGTGACGGCGCCGGGCATCCGGGCGACACAGCCCGGGCCTGCCGGGTTCCCCTTCCAACCGCCCGGCCGCTGCGAAGCGGCCCGCACAAGGCCCGGCCGCTATGGCACCCGCGATACCGACCGCCACTGAGCCGGCCGCGCCGCTGGTGATCTGGCGGGTGAGCGATGGCCGGGCCGGCCATGACAGCCAGTCTCTCGGCCTGGTGGAGGCCCTGGGCCGCTGCACGCCCTGCCGCAGCCACGAACTTCGGGCCGGCAGAGGCCTGGCCCGCCTGCGCGCACCGGCGGCGCCGACCGGGCCGCGGCCCGACCTCATCATCGCGGCCGGCCATGGCACCCACCCCGGCGTGATGGCATTGCGCCGGGCGCACGGCGGGCGCAGCGTCATCCTCATGCAGCCCAGCCTGCCGCTGCGCTGCTTCGACCTGTGCCTGGTGCCGGCCCACGACGCGCCCCGCGCACGCTCGCCGCGGCTGGAGATCACCCGCGGCGCCCTGTGCCGGAACCGGCCGGGGGAGAAGCAGCCCGGCACGGCGCTGGTGCTGGTGGGCGGGCCGTCCCGGCATTTCCACTGGCACGGCGACACCGTGCTGGCCGCGATACGGGCCATCCTCGACAGTGGCCGCCACGCTACGGTCACCGTGGCCGACTCCCCGCGCACGCCGCCCGCGCTGCGCGCCGCGCTGGCCCGCCTGCCGGCGCGCTACATCGCCTTCGAGCAGTGCCCCGGCGGCTGGCTGGCGGCGGAGCTGGCCATCACCGAGGCCGCCTGGGTCACGCGCGACAGTGTGTCGATGGTGTACGAAGCGCTGTCCTCGGGCTGCCGCCTGGGGCTCATCGATGTGCCGCCAAGGCGCACTCGCTCACGGCTGCTGCGGGCCACGGAGCTGCTGCTGGAGGCCGGTGAGGCCATCGCTTTGCCGGCCTGGCAGGCGGGCGCGGCACTGCCGGCCGCCAGCGGCGCCTGGGCCGAGGCGGACCGCTGCGCAAGGCTCATCCTGCAACGCTGGTTCCCCGACACACTGCCAGCATGAGCACGACCGACGACCTGCCCCTGGAGCGAATCGACTGCCCGGTCTGCGGCGGGGATCGCTTCACCACGCTGTTCGAGAAGGCCGGTGAGCCGTTCAGTCGCTGTGATGGCTGCCGGCTGGTGCTCATCAACCCGCGGCCACGCTGGGAGGCCATCCTGGCCGGCTACGATGCCGGCTACTCGCACACCTACACAGCCAAGGCCGAGGCGAAACTGGCCAGGGCACGCCGTCGCGTCGCCCGGGTGGTTCGTCGCCGTCGCGTTGCCACCGGCGGGCACTGGCTGGACGTGGGCTGTTCGGCCGGCTTCATTCTCGCCGCCGCAAGCGAGGCCGGCTTCGCGGTCACCGGCACCGACGTGGAACCGGCGGCGCTGGCGTTCGCCCGGGAACGGTTCGGGCTGGACGATCTGCACGAGGGTGTGCTGGAGGCGCTGGCGCTGCCGGCCGCCAGCTTCGATGTCATCACGCTGTTCGATGTGATCGAGCATGTCCGTGACCCGGGCGCGCTGCTCACGGAGATCCGCCGCCTGCTGCGCCCGGACGGCCTGGTGGAGATCCGCACCCCGGACGTGGCGCACTGGCGCGTGCCGCGCCGGCTGACGCAGTGGCCGGAGATCAAGCCCTCCGAGCACCTGTACTACTTCAGCCGCGCCACCCTGGGCCGGCTGCTGCACGCACATGGCCTGGCGGTGCGGCATCGGCGGCCGAGCCTGAAACCCGCGCTGGACATCTTCGCCGGCCATGCCTGAGCGGGCGCTCACGGTGGTGCAGGTACTGCCGGCGCTGGAGGTCGGAGGTGTCGAGCGCGGCACGCTGGAGGTGGCCGCTGAACTGGTGCGTCGCGGCCACCGCGCCGTGGTGGTATCGGCAGGCGGGCGGCTGGTGGAGGCCCTGACCGCCGGAGGTGCCGAGCATGTCTGCCTGCCCGTCGGGCGCAAGCGGCTGTCCACCCTGCGCCTGGCCGGGCCGCTGGCGGGCCTGCTGGCCGGGGTGGACGCCGACATCGTGCACGTGCGCTCGCGGCTGCCGGCCTGGATAACCGCCCTGGCGCTGCGCCGCCTGCCGGCAGCGCGCCGACCGGCCCGGGTGACCACGGTGCACGGCCCCTACACGGTCAATGCCTACAGCGCCATCATGACCCGCGGTGATCGCGTCATCGCCATCTCGCGCTTCATCCGCGATTACATCCTCGAGAACTACCGGCGGGTGGAGCCGCAGCGGGTGCAGGTGATACCGCGCGGTATCGACCCGGTCGAATTCCCGAACGGCCTGGTCGTGGATCCGGCCTGGGAGCAGGGCTTCCGGACACAGTTCGAGCTGCCGCGGGAGGCGATGCTGGTGACCCAGGCCGCGCGCATCACCCGCTGGAAGGGCCAGGCGGATTTCCTGGCCGTGATCCGGGCGCTGCGCCAACGCGGCCTGCCGGTGATCGGCCTGCTGGCCGGCACCGCCGAATCGAGGCAACAGGGCTTCCACGACGAACTGCAGGCCAGCGTGCGTGCGAACGGGCTGGAGACCGCGGTGCGCTTCATCGGCAACCGCAGCGACTTGCGCTCGGTACTCGCCATCAGCGCGGCATCGGTATCCCTGACCCGCGAACCCGAGGCCTTCGGCCGCACCACGCTGGAATCCCTGTCGCTGGGTACGCCGGTGGTGGGCTATGCGCATGGCGGCACGCAGGAGATCCTGGAGGCGCTCTACCCGGCCGGCCTGTGCCCGGTGGGCGATACCGCAGCGGTGGCCGAGCGGCTCGCCGCGCTGCTGGCCAGCCCGGTGCGCCTGCCCGCCCACGGGCAGTTCCAGCTGCAGGACATGCTCGATGCCACCCTGGCGGTCTATGCCTCGCTGGCCGGCCAGCGCGACAGGGCGTAACCGAAATCGAAGTGCAGCAGTTCCCGCGCGACGTCCTCGACAAAGGCGCGGTCCGCACTCGCATACCAGCTCTGCCAGGGCCGGCCGGCCTGGCGCACCTCCCCTGGCGGGCGCTGCGGATCGTGTTGCGCCTGCATGCGCGACTTGCTGGCCGCGGCCACGCCGTGGGCCAGCGCGCCGGCGCCGAGGTCAAGTTGCAGGTGCGCGTCCACACGCGCCAGCGCCGCGGCGGGATCGGCCTGCACCGCCTCGTAGTGCAGCACCAGCACCGTGGCCGGTTGCGCGGCGGCCAGCGCGCCCCAGGCATTCATGAAGCGGATGCACCACCAGATATCGCTGTTGTAACGATGGCCGGCCGGATCACCGCGCAGGTAATCGCTGAACGCCTGCCCGTAGCGGGCCTGCCACTTGTTGTAGTTCGAGACGAGGGAGGCACGTGGGTCCCGCACCAGGACGACGAAGGGCGGGAGCCCCAGGCGGCGGTACAGCAGCGGGCTGTACAATGGCCACGCCGGCAGCGAATGCGCGCTGCGCAGCAGGGGCAGCTGCGGATGTTGCACCGGATCCTTCGGCCCGCCGATGATGTCGTTGGCATGGTTGTAGCGCGGCGGCGCCACCCCGTAGCGCTGCGCCAGGGCCTGGGCCAGCATGAACTTCAGCCAGTGCGTGCCGGCCTGGTGCATGCTGGCAATCCAGCCGTCGCAGTGCCGGGCCCGCAGCAGCGAGTAGTTGGACACCAGCCGACGCAGGCGATGGTAATGATAGGCACGTTTCAGTGACGCATTCACCGGCGGCTCCCGCACGCATTGCCATCATCAAGCTCGGTGCGCTCGGCGACATGATGCTGGCCATGCCGCTCATCCGCGCCATCACCGATCACCATGCCGGCGCACAGTGCTGCCTGCTGACCGTGCCCGCCTTCGCGCCGCTGTTCCAGGACTGGCCGGCCCTGCAGGTCACCGCCATTCCCCGGCGTGGTGGCCGGGAGTTCCTGCGGATGCTGCGCTTTGTCCGCAGCGGTTTCGAGCGCATCTACGATCTGCAGGCCAATGATCGCACCGGCGTGCTGTGCGCGCTGTCGGGGGTGCGCGCCATTGCCGGCAACCATCCGCGCTTTCCCTACCGGCTGCACCCGGCGACGCCGTGGCGGGGGCAGAGCCATATCTTCGAGCGCATGAACGCCGTGCTCGAGGCCGCCGGGGTCGCGCCCGCGCCGGCCGAGGGCTGGCTGCCGGCAAACGCGGCCGCCGGGGCCACCGCGGATGCCTGGCTGGCCGAGCACGGCCTCGGCCAGCGGGGCTTTGCCCTGGTCCACGCCGGCGCCAGCGCCGCCAGGCCGGAGAAGCGCTGGCCGGGGTTTGCCGCGCTGGTGCCGCTGCTTGTCGGCAGCGGCCTGCCGGTGGTGGCCGTCGGTACGCAGGTGGATGCCGGCATCAACCGGACCCTCGCCGCCGCCGGCGCCATCGATGCCACCGGCGCCTTCAGCATCGCCGGGCTGGCGGCCCTGGCCAGCCGGGCCCGCTTCGCGCTGACGAACGATTCCGGGCCGATGCATGTCATCGCCACCGCGCGCATCCCCGTGTATGCCTTCTTCGGGCCGAGCGACTGGCGGCGCAACCACGCGCTCGGCCAGCGCGAGCGCGTGCTTGCCAGCCCGGACCTGGCGGCTATCGACGTGGCATCGGTCATGCAGCGCCTGCATCAGGACGGCTGCCTGCCGGTGGCCAGCGCCTCGTAGCAGGCGAGATAGCGCGGCAGCACCACCGCCACGCTGTAGCGCTCGCGATAGCGCCGCAGCGCCTGCTCCGCCCGTGCCCGGGCGGCCAGGGGATCCGCCAGCACCCCGGCCAGCGCCCGGGCCAGCGCATTGGCATCACCCGGCTCACAGAGCGCGGCGGTTCCGGTATCGAGGATCTCGCGCGGACCCTGGGTGTTGGTGGCGACGATGGGCAGCCCCGCGGCCATGGCTTCCAGCACCACAATGCCGAAGGGCTCGTCCAGCGATGGCAGCACGAACAGGTCATGGCCGGCCAGCGCCGCATCCACGTCCTCCAGCCAGCCGGGGAAGGCCACCTGCACGGCCGGATCGGCGGCGGCGAGGGCTTGCAGAGCCTGCAGCTCCGGCCCATCCCCGCCGATGGTCGCCGTCAGGGTGTGACCGGCGGCAGCCAGTTGCGACAGCGCCTCCAACAGCACGTGGAAACCCTTCTTGCGCACCAGTCGGCCATAGGCCAGCAGGCGCGGCGTGCCGGCCGGCACGGCGGCGGCCTCGTGCGCGGCGGCACGGCTGCTGAAGTTGGGGATGACGCTGATGCGCTCGCTGGGCACACCGCGGCCAAGCAGGTAGTCGCGCTGGTCCGCGGTGGTGGTGACGAAATGGCCGATGTGGCGGTAGTACTTCAGGTTCACGTAGTTGTGCGTTTTCACCAGGCTGGGAATACCGGCAGCGGCGGCAGCGCGCCCGCCGATGTGCGCGGCGCGCGCCAGGTGCGCATGCACGACCTGCGGGCGAAAGCCCTTCAGCGCGCGGGCCAGCGCGCGGCCGGCAAGCGGGTCCCAGCTGCCACGCACAGCAATGGCCTGCAGGTCGATGCCCGGTACACCGGTGAGCATGGCACGCACCCGGGCCCGGTTCTCGCACACGGCCAGCACCTGGTGACCGGCGCCGGCCAGGGCGCGGCAGATGTCCACGAAAGAGCGCTCGGCACCGCCGAAACCCCGCGCCAGCATCACCTGGGCAATACGCACCTCAGTGGACCTGCGGCTCGTGCTGCAGCAGCAGCCGCAGGCGCTGGGCCGCCTGTGCCGCCGACACCGATTCCAGGCGCCGATCCGGTGCGCGCAGCCAGTCGCTGCGGGGTCCCCAGGGCCGGTAACGCAGCGGTCGGCCGGGGCCGAAGATGGTCAGGGCGGGCAGGCCCAGTGCGACCGCCATGTGGCCCAGGCCCGAATCGTTGCCGACGAAGGCGCGCGCGCGGGCCTTCACCGCCGCGGCCTGCAGCAGCGATGACGCACCGACCAGCGAATGGCAGGGCAGGGTCAGCTGCGCAGTGACCGCACGCGCATGTTCCTCGTCGCGACTGTCGCCGAGCAGCACGACCGCATCGAAGTCATCGCCAAGCGCGTTCGCGACCGCGGCATACCGGGCCGCGGGCCAGATCTTGCCGGGCCAGTTGGCGCCCGGGGCGATGGCCAGCAGGCGCTGGCCGGCAAGGCCCGCCAGGCGGGTGGCGGCCCAGTCATGCTCTGCGGCGGACAGCCACAGCGCCGGCCACGGCAGCGCCACCGGCCCCACCAGCGGGCGCAGCACGCTGACATGGCTCTGCACCGCGTGGCCCCCTTCCTGGCGCGCACTGCGCTTGTCCAGGCAACGGTCGGCGCCCAGCAATCGCGCCAGGCCGTCGGTGCGCAGGTCCACCACCAGGCGATAGTGGCGCGCGCGCAGAGCGAGCAGCTGGCGCAGCGCGGCAACGCGACCGGCCTGCTTGTCCCGGAGCAGCAGCTCCCCGCGCCAGGGGCAGTGCTCGAACAGCGAGCGCGAACGTGGGTCACAGAGGATGTCGATGCGCGCGGCCGGTTCCCAGGCGTGCAGCAACTGCAGCGACGGCGTACTCAGCACGGCGTCGCCGACATTGCTGAGCGTGATGAACAGGATGTCGGCGCGGCTCATGGCGGCGCATTCCGGTTCATCGCGGGCAGGGCACCCAGGCTTGCCAGGGCGTCGACGACGGCCGTAACCGGGATGCCTGCCACCCGCTCGGCGCCGAAGTCGGCTGCCCGCAGGGCCACGTGGGCATTGCCCTGGGGCGCGAACTTCAGTGCACTGGTGCGGCCGTACAGCGACACCAGCGCCGCACCACCGGCGGCCAGCAGGTGCCCGCCGCCGGCATCGTTGGCGACCGCCGCGGCGAGGCGCCCGGCCAGGGCGATGGTCAGCAGCGGGCCTGCCGGTGCTGAGCTGGCCGCGGCCTGCTCGGGCAGCAGGGCATCCGGGCAGGCGGCGCGCACGATCGGCAGCATGTCGGCCTCGTCGGGGCCGAGGAAGAACACCGGCACGCAGCCCGCCTCGCGCACCGCCCGGGCAACCTCGAGGAAGGCCTCCAGCGGCCAGCGCTTGGCGGCGCCACCGGCCCCCGGTGCCAGGCCGATGTAGGCCGGACCCTCCGGCAGCAGGGCCCTGGCCGCGGTGTGGAATTGCGCTGGCAAGGTCAGCCTGGCCCGCGTAGTCAACGGCTGGCCGGCGGCCAGGCCCGCCAGCAGGGCGAGGCGCGCCGCGATACCCGCGGGCCAGGCCTCGCCGGGTGGAGGCCGTCGATCGGAGAAGCGGAAACGCGCGGCGGGGGAGACCAGCAGGCGGGCGCGGGCACGCCGCAGCACGAGCGTGGGCAACAGTCGCTGTTCGGTGACGATGATGATGTCCCAGCGCTCACCCGGCAACGGGTTGCGCAACAGCTGCGGCCAGCGCGTGCCGATGCCGCTCATTTCGCGGATCTCGTCGAAAGCATCGGCCATGACCGGTGCGAGTGCATGCGCGAAGGCGCTCGGCCGGCGCAGGGTCATCCAGGTGATGTGATGCGCCGGGAACAGCGATCGCAGCCCGGCCGCGACGGGGAATTTCAGCAGCGCGTCGCCGATGCGATCACCGGCGCAGCACAGCAGCAGCCGCGGGGCGGGCAATTCAGTCAGCCCCGTAGCCCTCGTAGGATTTCTCCTCCACCAGCGCCGAGCCGAGTTTCTGGTTGAGTTGACGCTTGAGTTCGGCGCGGGCGTCGTTGGTCCTGTACACGCGGCGGGCCAGGGCGATGAAAGCCTCGTCGAAGGCCTGGTCGCGTTCCTTGGCGCGGATGTCGTCTTCGATCTCCCAGAGTGTTTCATTGATGGCCTTCAGCGCCCGGCGTTCCTCGCTGATGTCGGGATCGGCATAGTCGGAACCGGCCAGGGCGGCCTCCAGGGCCGCGCGTTCGCGATGGATGTTCGCGAGCTTGTCCGGATCCTTGATGCGTTCGGCCTTGATGTCGAGAATGGTCAGCTTGTCGATCAGTTCACCGACGGAAACGGGGACCATGAGATTCATAGCGGAACGTCCTGCAGCCTGGTTGTCGTTGACGGCGCCAGCGGAAAGTCTAACAGCCGGGCGAGCGGGCGGGCCGGCTACTTGCCGATGCAGAAGCCGGCGAATATCTCGCCGAGCAAATCATCGGCGCTGAAGTCGCCGGTGATGCCGGCGAGGTGCAGCTGGGCCAGGCGCAGCTGCTCGGCAGCGAGCTCGCCTTCGTCGGCGCGCTGGCGCAGGTGCACCAGCGCCGCCCTGAGACAGCCGGCCGCCTCCTGCAGGGCATCGACATGTCGCTGGCGCGCGGAGAACTCACCGGCGTCGCCGGCATCAGGCGCCGGCGCGCTCGCCAGGGCCGACTCCAGCAGATCGATCCCGGCACCCGTGGCGGCACTGAGCAGGATCTCCTCGACATCATCGCGACGCCGGGATGCCGGCGCCAGGCCGGCGAGATCGATCTTGTTGCGCACCAGGATCAGCCGGGCTCCCTCGGCACGAGCCGCGCAGATGGCCTGCTCGAGCGGGCCGGGTTCGCGATCGTGCTCAATCACCAGTACGAGGGTATCGGCGCGGCCGGCTTCCGCGCGCGCCCTCGCCATGCCCTCGCGCTCGATGTCGTCGCCGCTGTCGCGAAGGCCGGCGGTATCGAGCAGGGCGACGGGCAGACCGTTGACCAGCAATTGTTCGCGCAGGACGTCGCGGGTGGTGCCGGGCGTGGCGGACACGATGGCGCGCGGGCTGCGCGCCAGCGCATTCAACAGCGAGGATTTCCCGACGTTGGGCAGGCCGGCCAGAACGACGCTCTGGCCGGCAGCCAGCCGCACGCCGGCGTGGGCGCTGGCGATCAGGCCGGCGGTGTGCTGCTCGAGGTCGGTCAGTGCCTGCAGCTGGGCAGCGCGTGCCGCCGGCGAAATGGCTTCTTCGGGAAAGTCCATGCCGGCCTCCAGCTGCACCCGCAACGCAATAAGGCCATCAACGAGCGCGTTGACCTGGTCGGCAAAGACACCGGTCATACTGCGGGCCGCGCTGCGGGCGGCACGGGCCGAACCGCTGGCGATGAGGTCCGCGATGGCCTCGGCGCGGGTGAGATCGATGCGCCCGTTCAGGAAGGCGCGCTCGGAGAACTCGCCCGGACGGGCGGCGCGGGCACCGGCGGCCAGGACACTGCCGAGCAGCAACTCCATGACCATCGGACCGCCGTGACCCTGCAGCTCCAGCACGTCCTCACCGGTGAACGACGCCGGGCCGGGGAAGAACAGGACAATACCCTCATCGAGAACCTGGCCGCTCGCGTCGCGGAAGGCGCTCAGGTGTGCGTGGCGCGGAGCGGGCAGAGTGCCGGTGACGATGCGGGCAATGGACTGAACCCGCGGCCCGGATACACGCACGATGCCGATGCCCCCGTAACCGGGCGGCGTTGCCACCGCCGCGATGGTGTCATTGTCCGGTGGCAACGCGCTCATGCCGGCCCTGGCGCAGCGCGCGCGGCTCAGCCCTGTTCGACGTTACGCGTGATCACCCATTGCTGGGCAATGGACAGGATGTTGCTTACCGTCCAGTACAGCACCAGCCCGGCGGGAAAGAACGCGAACATGACGGTGAAGATGATCGGCAGGAACTGCATGACCTTCGCCTGCACCGGGTCCATTGGCGCAGGATTGAGTTTCTGCTGGAAGAACATGGTCGCGCCCATGATGAGCGGCAGGATGAACAGCGGATCCGGCGCCGACAGGTCGCGCAGCCACAGCATGAACGGCGCATGGCGCAGATCCACGCTCTCCAGCAGCACCCAGTACAGCGCAATGAACACCGGGATCTGGATAAGGATGGGAAAACAGCCGCCGAGGGGATTGATCTTCTCCTGCTTGAACAACTCCATCATCGCCTGCTGCTGGCGCATCTTGTCGTCGGCGTAGCGTTCCTTGATCTGCTGCATGCGCGGGGTGACCTTGCGCATCTTGGCCATCGAGCGATAGCCCATTGCCGAGGGATAGAAGAACGCCGCCTTGACGATGATCGTGAGCAGGATGATCGCCCAGCCCCAGTTGGCGGTGAGATCGTGCATCCAGTCGAGAATGATGGACAGCGGCTTGGACAGGAACCACAGCACCCCGTAGTCGATGGCCAGTTCAAGGTGCGGGGCGACCTTCTCCAGCCGATCGGTCTGTTTCGGGCCGATGAACAGCTTGCCCTCCATGAGCGTCTCGGTGCCGGCCTCGACGCGCTGCGACTCGCCGTAGAAACCCACCAGGTAATGCTCGTCGGGCAGCTTCTTGGAATAGAAGGTGGCGGGCGCGCCGGCCGGGGGAACCAGCGCGGTGAGGAAGTAGTGCTGCATCATCGCGACCCAGCCCTGCTCGTAGGTACCCTGCACCGGGTCCTCGTCGAGATCGTCGAAGTCGTACTTCTCGTAGACCTCCTCGGGATTGGAGAAGGCGGCGCCGGTGAAGGTCGGGACCATGCCGCGGCGCTGCTTGTGGAAGTGCCGCTGCAGCTGGTGGTACTGGCGCAGGCTCAGCGCTTCGCTGCCGGCCCGGACCCGGTACTGGACAGTGATCTCGTAGCTGCCACGGCGAAGCAGGAACACCTTGCTGACCTGCGTGCCATCTGCCGCCGAAGCCCAGGTCAGTTCCACCTCCAGAGTATCCGCCTCGCCCAGCGAATAGCTGCTGGCCGCTGCCTCGTAGCGGGCGCGATGGTCGGGTACAGCGGGATTGTCGGCGCTGCCAACCAGGCCGCTCTGGGCAACGTAGCGCTCGCCCGGCTGGCTGGTCAGCAGCAGCAGCGGGTCGTTCGGGGTATCCAGTTCGACCGGAAACGCCTTGAGGGCAGAACGCACGATGGTGCCGCCGGTGAGCGAGATGTCCAGGCGCAGCAGGTCGGTCTCTACCGTAATGGTCTGCTCGGCCGGGTTGTCCGCGGGCACCACGTCCGCTGCGGGTGCGCCCGGCATGTCGGCGGCCGGGACGGGCGCGGTTTGGGGTGACGGCAGGTCGGAAGTAGCAGCGGCCTGGGCCGGGGCGGGGCTGGCGGCAGGGCTCGCGTAGTCCTGCTGCCATGCCTGGTACAGCATGAGCATCACCAGGGCGAGGCCCATGAACAGGAACAGGCGTGCGTTTTCCATGTTGAAGATCCGTGTCAGGCCGTGCCGGGGGTGAAGCGGCGCGTGAGCGAGGTCCACAGGCGCTCGAGGTCTGCCCGCAGGGTTGCGTTGTCGACGCTGACCGCGCCGGCCTCGGCGGTGATGACGATGTCCATTCCCTGCAGCATGCCGTGATGGCGGGCGACGCTCTCGCGGACGATCCGTCGCAGGCGGTTGCGGTCCACCGCGCGTCGGATGCGCTTCTTGGCGATGATCATGCCGAGGCGCGGCATCGGCATACCATTCGCGAGGGCTATGACCCTTACGTATTGCCCGCGCGCGCGCATCCCGCCGGCAAAAACCGGGGCGAAGTCGCGTTCACCGCGCAATGGCAAGGGCCGGCCTGAGCGCGTTTGCGAGGCGGCCAAGCGGCCGCGATCAGGCGCTGAGGCGGCGCCGACCCCGGGCGCGGCGGGCATTGATGACCTTGCGGCCGCCACGCGTTTTCATGCGGGCCCGGAAGCCGTGGGTGCGTTTGCGCTTGAGATTGCTGGGCTGGAAAGTACGTTTCATTGTTCCTGGCCTGCCCGCCGCCTGCGCGAAGGGACACCGGTTGTTAAAGGGCGCGAAATAGTACGTGCCAGGGTGGATGCCGTCAATGAACAGCTGCCTGTGCATAACCGCCGGGTGATGTGGATAAGTGTTCCCCACCGGTATACACTCGACCGCCTTTCACGCACACAACAATAAACAACCGCATCCAACCGACAGCGACAGGGGCGAGGAGCATTGGGGACGCAACTGTGGGATCGCTGCCTCGAGCGCCTGGAATCGGAGCTGCCGACACAGCAGTTCAATACCTGGATCCGGCCGCTCCAGCCGCGAGTGAACGGCCACGGCCTGGAGCTGCTGGCGCCGAATCGCTTCGTGCGCGACTGGATCCAGGAGCGCTACCTGGAGCGTATCAGCGAGCTGCTCGCCGGATTCAACGGCGGTGAAGCCGCGCCCCTGAGCATCGGCATCGGGTCGGAGTCCACCAGCGAATCGCGGCCCATCCAGAACCAGGGCGGGCCAACCGGCCGGCCGGTACCTGCGCCCACGAGCGCGCGCAAGCCGGCCGTCAGCAGCGGCCTGAAGGACACCTTTACCTTCGAGAATTTCGTCGAGGGAAAATCCAACCAGCTCGCGCGCGCGGCCTCCACCCAGGTGGCCGAGAACCCCGGCGTGGCCTACAACCCGCTGTTCATCTGCGGCGGAGTCGGCCTCGGCAAGACACACCTGATGCATGCGGTCGGCAACCTCATCAAGCAGGTCAAGCCCAATGCCACCGTGGTGTACCTGCATTCCGAGCGGTTCGTGGCCGACATGGTCAAGGCGCTGCAGAACAACGCCATCAACGAGTTCAAGCGGCATTACCGCAGTGTGGATGCGCTGCTCATCGACGACATCCAGTTCTTCGCCAACAAGGAGCGCTCACAGGAAGAATTCTTCCATACGTTCAATGCCTTGCTTGAGGGCCAACAGCAGATCGTTCTGACCTGCGACCGCTATCCGCGGGAAGTCGCCGGGGTGGAGGAGCGCTTGAAATCCCGTTTCGGCTGGGGCCTGACAGTCGCGATCGAGCCACCGGAACTGGAGACGCGCGTGGCCATCCTGCTCAAGAAGGCGGCACTGGCGAACATCGACCTGCCCGATGAAGTCGCCTTTTTCATGGGCAAGCGGTTCCGATCGAACATCCGCGAACTCGAAGGGGCGCTGCATCGCGTGGTAGCGAATGCGCGTTTCACAGGCCGGGGCATCAACCTGGAGTTCGCCCGCGAGGCCCTCAAGGACCTGCTGGCCCTGCAGGACAAGTTGATCACCATCGAGAACATCCAGAAAACCGTTGCGGAGTACTACAAGATCCGTGTTGCCGACCTGCTGTCGAAGCGTCGCAACCGCTCCGTCGCCAGGCCGAGGCAGGTGGCCATGGCCCTGGCAAAGGAACTGACCAGCCATTCGCTGCCGGAAATCGGCGATGCCTTCGGCGGCCGGGATCATACGACCGTGCTGCACGCGTGCCGCAAGGTGGCGGACCTGCGGCGCAGCGAAGCGCGAATCGGAGAGGACTATGACAACCTCATGCGAACGCTGTCGAGTTGATGTGGGAAAGATGTGGATTAATTTGAATTTCGATGAGGAAGATTAGTTATCCACAGTTAATCACAGGTTTGGAAGGGCAACCAGGTCAAAGAAAGAACGCTGCGAGGCTCTGATAAACAAGAAGAATTTCAGGTTATCAACAGAGTTGTTCGTGGATAACTACAGATCCAGATAAGTAAAAGAGAAAGACTAATGATATTCAAGGTTCAGCGTGAAACGGTCCTGCCGGCCCTGCAGAGTGTGAACGGGGCGGTGGAACGAAGGCAGAGTCTTCCGATCCTGAGCAACGTGATGATTGTTCTGGAAGCAGGACGGTTGACGCTGACAGCCACCGACATGGAGGTGGAAATTGTCTCGGCGATCAATCTGGACGCCACGGAAACCTGTGCCTTTACCGCGCCGGCACGCAAGCTGCTCGATATCGTGAAGGCGTTGCCGGCGGGGGCGGAGATCGCCTTTTCGGTCACCGACAAGCAGGTGGCGCTGAAATCCGGCCGCAGCCGGTTTGCCCTGACCACCATGCCGGTGACGGATTACCCGAACGTCGGGGACTTCGAGCCACTGGTGGAATTCAGGCTGGGCGCGGGGACGCTGAAGAAGCTCATCGGTGATACGCAGTTCGCGATGGCGCACCAGGATGTCCGCTACTACCTAAACGGGTTGTTGATGGAGATGTCGGGGGCGCAGATCCGGGCAGTGGCAACGGACGGGCATCGCCTGGCCCTGGCCGAGGCGGATGTGGAGGAGGCCTTTGACACACCCCGGCAGGTGATTGTCCCACGCAAGGGTGTAGCGGAACTGGCACGTATGCTGGATGACCTCGAAGAAGTGGTGACGGTGGGGATCAACGACAACCACTTGCAGGTGAGCCTGGGCGATGAGCGGCTGACCACGAAGCTGATCGATGGGAAGTTCCCGGACTACCAGCGTGTGATTCCGGAAAAGGGGGACAAGGTGGTGGTGGCGGACAGGGATGTGCTCAAGCAAGGCCTCTCCCGCACCTCGATCCTGTCGAACGAGAAGTTCCGCGGGATCCGGATCATTCTCGATGGCAATGTCCTGAAGGCGGTGGCGCACAATCCGGAGCAGGAAGAGGCGGAGGAGGAGATCGAGGTTGAACACGAAGGCGGTGACCTGGAAATCGGCTTCAACGTCTCATACCTGCTGGATGTTCTGAACAATCTCTCGACGGAAAAGGTCCGGATCGAGTTGTCCGATGCCAACAGCAGCTGCCTGCTGACGCCGGACGAGGAGACCAATCGCAAATACGTCGTCATGCCGATGAGATTGTAAGCGGTATGCAGTTGCGGGAACTGGCGGTCCGGAATCTCCGCATTCTCGAAAATACGCAGTTCGTGCCCGGCCCCGGTGTCAATCTGGTGGTCGGGGCCAATGGCAGCGGCAAGACCAGCCTGCTCGAGGCCATCCATTTCCTGTCCCGTACTCGCTCCTTCCGCAGCGGTCGCCTCAGCGATGTGCTTCGGCATGGTACGGACCTGCTTGCGGTGGAAGGGCGGGTCCGCTCAGCCGTAGGGGACGAGGTATCACTGGCGGTGCGGCGAAGTGGGAAGGACCTGCGCGCACTGGTGGGCGGCAGGGGTGTGGACCGCGCCACGGACCTCGCGAGAAGGCTGCCATTGGCATTGGTTTTGCCGAGTTCCACAGGTTTGCTGGATGCTGGGCCGCGGGATCGGCGTCGATTGCTTGACTGGGTGTTGTTCCACGTGGAACCCGGTTACCTGGACGTATGGCAGGACTATCACCGGCTCATGCGCCAGCGCAATGCGGGGCTGCGTCGGGGGGATCGCGGGCTCGGGGTGTGGGAGTCGCGCATGAC
>CAYGQN010000041.1:13237-17850 GCA_964351795.1 uncultured Gammaproteobacteria bacterium | reverse complement strand
ATCCGCGACCGGCGGAATCTGCGACGGCCGGACGGCGGCAGCGTCCACACGACTTTGTACCAGCCCGCGCTCGGCGAGCTTGCGCAGCGGCTCGCGCCAGCGCTCGAAGGCGAGGTCCAGCGCCGACTCGGTCAGCCCGTCCCCGGCCTCGGCAAGGAGTCGCAGCAACGCCGCCTGGCGCGGTGCCCGCCGCAGTTCCGGCGCCTCGGCGGCACCGGGCAGTGCCGACCAGCGCAGGCTCACCGGCAGGCTGGCGGGCCGGCCGGCCCGCAGCAGCGCTGGCAGCGCGGCAAACATCACCTCGCCGGGGGCATGCCGGTAATAGCCGGCAGCCCAGCCGAGCAGGGTCAGAGTGTCCGGGCCGAGCAGCGGCGAGCGGTCCAGTAGGGCAAGGGCGTGACGCAGACGGGCCCGGGGCAGCGGCGAGCCTGCGGCGATGGCGACGATGATGCCGATCCGTTTGCCGCGGCCGAACGGCACCTCCACGCGCTGGCCGGGCTCAAGGGCGTCCGGACCGGCATCGGCCGGCGGCAGGTAGTCGAACAGCCGCCGCAGCGGCACATCGAGGGCGACCTGCAGCACCGGCCCCTGGTAGGGCGGTGCGTCGGCCTCATTCATCACCGCTGAGCAGGCGGCGTACGGCCTCGATGTCGGCACGCGCCATGGGCCGGCCGTCGACGGGATCCGGCGGTGCGTGCCGGAATTGCTGCTCGGGGAACACGATGGCCTCGATTTGACGGCGGCCGGCGATGAAGCCGTAACGCGGGTAGTCGCGGCCGGTGCCCTGGAAATCGTGCAGCCGCGCGCTGCCCAGCCGCGCCGGGATCCCGGCTTCCTCGAGCGCGAAACCCACATCCTCCGGGGTGTCGGTGAACACGTGCAGCGTGATGCGGCTGTCCGGTCCGGCAGTCCCGGACAGTACCGGCCCGACCAGCCGTGGCCGATAGTTGCCGAGCACCCGCATGGCCTCCACGGCGTTGCGTCGCAACCCGGTAAGCGCCTCCTCGCGGGCCTCGCCGCCGAACAGGCGCTGGTACTCGATGACGGCCTGCTCCACCTCGCGCTGGCTGGGCAGCTGCTGGCGGGCATCCAGCCCCAGCCTGGCGGCCGCCTTGCGGGCCGCCGCGGACAGGCTCTCGAGCTGGTCCTCCACCACCAGCCGCGCCGCCTCCGCGGCGATGCGCGAGCGGGCGCCTGAATCCTGTGCGCGTACGCGCCTGTTCATAGGGGTTCCTGCTGTCAGTCGTGGCCGGTGGCGACCATGGCGCTCAGAACAACTGCTCCGGCATGACCGGCTGCCGCGGTGAACCGCCCTGGCCGACCGGCCCGCCCGCGGGCACGTTCTCCTTGCGGAAGGTCTCGAAGATGGCATTGGGATCACCGGCGCGCGCCGGTGCCCCCGTGGCCGGATCGATGCGCAGGGTCACCAGGCCCATGGGCTGGTCCACCACGGATTCGGGCACGCCGTCCAGCGCCACCCGCATGTAGTCGATCCACATCGGCAGGGCGGCGGCGGAGCCGGTTTCGCTGCGGCCAAGGGTACGCGCCTGGTCGAAGCCGACCCACACGGTGGTAACCAGTCGCGAGTTGAAGCCGGAGAACCAGGCGTCCTTCTGATCGTTCGTGGTGCCGGTCTTGCCGCCAAGGTCACTGCGACCGAGCGACAGCGCGCGTCGGCCGGTGCCAAGCCGGATCACGTCGCGCATCATCGAGCCCATGATCCAGGCATTCTCGGCCGGGATCACGCGGGGCGCGTGGCGCGGCTGCTCGTCGCGGATGTCGACCAGGGCCTGCAGTTGTTCGATGGTCTCGGGCTCCTCATCCGGATCCATGGCGGTGGCCTCGCACAGGTAACACACCGTCAGGGGCTCGGCTTCGAACAGCACTTCGCCCTTGTCGGTCTGGATCCGCTCGACCAGCCACGGCTCCACGCGATAGCCACCGTTGGCGAACACGGCGTAGGCCGCCGCGACCTGCATGGGGCTGAGCTCGCCGCTGCCAAGCGACAGCGACAGGTTCTGCGGCAGTTCACCGCGTGAGAAGCCGAAGCGCTCGGCATGGTCGAGGGCGGCCTCGATACCGATGCCGCGCAGGAGGCGGATGGAAATGAGATTCCGCGACTTGGCCAGCGCCTCGCGCAGCCGGGTCGGCCCGTAGTACTTGCCGCTGTAGTTCTCCGGCCGCCACACGCTTTCCAGGCCCGGGGCGTCGAAGACGATGGGGGCGTCGTTGACGAAACTCGCCGCGGTGTAGCCCGCCTCCAGTGCCGCCGAGTAGATGAAGGGCTTGAAGTTCGAGCCGGGCTGGCGGCGGGCCTGGGTAACGCGGTTGAACTTGCTCTGCGCGAAGTCGAAGCCGCCCACCAGGGCCGCGATCGCGCCGGACTGCGGGTCCAGCGAGACCAGCGCCCCTTCCACGTCGGGCACCTGCGCCAGCTGCCAGCGCATGATCGGAGGGCCCTGGTTGCCCTCGGGCGCCTCCTCGCGCACGCGCCGCAGGCGCACCACGTCACCCACGGCCAGCACGTCGCTGACCTTCTCCGGACGCGGGCCGCTCCAGTTGGCGGTCTTGTAAGGCCGCGCCCAGCGCACGTCCGCCAGCGACAATCGCACCGGGCCCACACCCTGGCCAAGCAGCTCGGCGCCCTCCTCGTCCACGGCCAGCACCAGCGCCGGCGGCATGTCACCGATGACACCGAAACCGGCCAGCAGCTCGCCGGCACGCGCGCTGTCCACCGGCGCGTCCAGCTCGTAGTGGTGCTCGGGCCCGCGGTAGCCGTGCCGCTGATCGTAGTCCAGCAGGTTGGTCCGGTGCGCCTCGTTGGCGGCGCGCTGCAGGCGGGTGCTGATGGTGGTGTAGACCTGCAGCCCGGAGGTGTAGGCCTCCTCACCGTAACGCTCGACCATGTCCGCGCGCACCATCTCGGCGATATAGGGCGCATCGACCTCGACCTGGAGCCCGTGCAGGGTCGCCGTGACCGGTACCGCCACGGCCTCGGCATGCTGCTCGGGGGTGATCACCGCCTGTTCCAGCATGCGCCCGAGCACGTAGTTGCGCCGGTTCAGGGCACGCTCGGGGTTGGTGACCGGGTTCAGCGCCGAGGGTGCCTTGGGCAGGCCGGCGATCATCGCCAGTTGCGGCAGGGTCAGCTCGTCCAGCGTCGCGCCGTAGTACACCTGCGCGGCGGCGCCGACGCCATAGGCCCGGTGCCCCAGGTAGATCTTGTTCAGGTACAGCTCGAGGATCTCGGGCTTGGACAGCGAGCGCTCGATTTTCAGCGCCAGCAGGATTTCGTTCAGCTTGCGGGCGTAGGTCTTCTCCCGGGTGAGGAAGAAATTGCGGGCCACCTGCATGGTGATGGTGCTGCCGCCCTGGCTGCGCTCGCCGGTGCGCACCAGCGCGATGGCGGCGCGCAGGATGGCCTGCCAGTCGACCCCGGGATGCTCGTAGAAGCGGTCATCCTCGGCCGCCAGAAAGGCTTCGATCATCTGCTGGGGCACGGCCTCGACCTGCACCGGGACGCGGCGCTTCTCCCCGAACTCGCTGATCAGCTCGCCCTCCCGCGTGAAAACGCGCAGCGGGACCTGCAGGCGGACATCCTTGAGGGTGTCGATCGAGGGCAACTGGGGCGCCAGATACCAGTACCCGGCACCGAGAGCGGCCACCGAGAGCAGAAATCCTGCCAGCAGCAGGTAGAAAAAGAACCTCAACATCTTGTGCTTGATCCTATCAGGCGCGGCTACATGTGGCGTCCTTGCCCGGATAACTTGTGACAAACCGCCGACTCCTGGTCAACGGACGTATATACCTGTTTGTTTTTTGGATTTTCTTTGACTATAGTTGGCCCTAGAATTTAATGTGAAAAAGCATGTATCCTTCGTAACCTCTCACATTAAAAGGAAAAAGCCGTGGGATTGTTCGGGCGAAAGAAAACTCCGCTTTTAGGGGTGGACATCAGTTCTACCTCTATAAAGGTGCTGGAACTCGGCAGGAGCGGCAATCGGTTCCGTGTGGAAAGCTACGCTGTCGAGCCTCTGCCCCCGAATTCCGTCGTCGAAAAGAACATTAGTGACGTCGAGCTGGTCGGGGAGGCCATCGGCAGGGCCGTCAAGAAGTCGGGGTCGAAAACCAAGACCGCAGCCTGCGCCGTCGCCGGCTCGGCCGTGATCACCAAGGTGATCAGCATGCCCGCCGACCTCACCGAAGAGGAAATGGAAAGCCAGATCCAGGTCGAGGCCGACCAGTATATTCCATACCCCCTGGAGGAAATAAGCATGGACTTCGAGGTGCTGCGGCCCTCGGAGACCGACCCGGACAGGGTGGACGTGCTGCTGGCCGCCTCGCGTAGCGACAACGTCGACATCCGCAAGGCCGCCCTGGAGCTTGGCGGCCTGCAGCCGAAGGTCATCGACGTGGAGGCGTTCGCGCTGGAGAACACCCTGAAACTGCTGGCCGGCGGCCAGGAGGATCTCGGCGAACTGGTGGCCGTGGCCGACGTCGGCGCCACCACCACCACGCTCAGCGTCCTGCACAACATGAAGATCATCTATACCCGCGAGCAGGCTTTCGGCGGCCGCCAGCTGACCGAGGAAATCCAGCGCCGCTACGGGTTG
>CAYGQN010000041.1:0-13227 GCA_964351795.1 uncultured Gammaproteobacteria bacterium | reverse complement strand
ACGAACCCGAGGTGCTCGAGCCCTTCCGCCAATCGATGGTGCAGGAGGTCAACCGGGCGCTGCAGTTCTTCTTCTCGTCCAGCCAGTTCGGCGCCGTCGACACCGTCGTGCTGGCCGGCGGCTGCGCCTCCATCGCCGGCGTCGCCGACCTCATCCAGGAGAAGGTCGGCCTGACCGTGCTGGCGGCCAACCCGTTCGCAAACATGGCGCTGGCTTCGGGCATCCGGGCCGAGGCGCTCAGCAACGATGCACCGGCACTGATGATCGCCTGTGGCCTTGCCCTGAGGAGCTTTGACTGATGGCTCGCATCAACCTGCTGCCCTGGCGTGAAGAACTACGCCAGCAAAGGAAAAAGGAATTCGGCGCGGCCATTGCGCTTGCGCTGCTGGTCACCGGCGGCCTCTGGTTCGGCTATTACAGCTACATCAACCAGCGCATCGCCTACCAGGAAACCCGCAACAGCTTCCTGCAGGGGCAGATCGCCCTGCTGGACAAGAAAATCGAGGAAATCCGCAAGCTCGAGACGGAGAAGGAAAGCCTCATCCAGCGCATGCGGGCCATCGAGACCCTGCAGACCAGTCGCCCGGTCATCGTCAAGCTCTTCAACGCGCTGGTGACAACCCTGCCCGAAGGGCTGTTCCTGACCTCGGTTGAACAGAAGGGCGAGAAGCTCACCCTCCGCGGCGTGGCGCAGTCCAACGCCCGCGTGTCCAACTTCATGCGCAAGATCGATGCCTCGGATGTGCTCAAGAACCCGCAGCTGACGGTTATCGAAACCAGGATGGAAGACGGCCGGCGGCTGTCGAACTTCACCCTGGTCGCCTCGCAGATCGCCGCGAGCGAGGAAGGCGAGGAGGAACTGCAATGAAGATGTCGGACCTTCAGAACCTGACCCTGGAGAACATCGGGTCGTGGCCGTTGCCGGTGAAAATCGGCGCGACGATACTGGCCTGCGCCATCCTGCTCGGCATCCTGGTAAAGACCAAGACCATCCCGCAACTGGAAATGCTGCGCCAGGCGGAGCAGACCGAAATCACGCTCAAGAACGATTTCGAGGCCAAGCAGAGCAAGGCCGCCAACCTCGAGGCGCTCAAGCAGCAACTCGAGGACATCAAGGAATCCTTCGGTGACATGCTGCGCCGCCTGCCCAACCAGACCGAGGTGGCGGGTCTGCTGGTGGACATCTCCCAGCAGGGTCTTGGCGCGGGGCTTGAATTCGAACTGTTCAAACCCGGGGCCGAGCGGCCGGCGGATTTCTACGCCGAGCTGCCCATCCAGATTCGCGTGGTCGGCAATTACCACGAATTCGGCAAGTTCATCAGCGGCATTTCAGACCTGCCGCGAATCGTCACCAGCCACGACGTGAAGATCACCCCGCGCGGCCAGGGCGAGGACAAGGAACTCATCATGGAGGCCACGGCCAAGACATACCGCTACCTCGATGACTCCGAAGAGCTGGGGGGCCAATAAGCATGAACGCGTCTGACAATCACCGCGCTGCCAGCCTCGTGCTCGTGCTCACAGCCGCGATGGCCCTGGGCGGATGCGTGTCGCGGGATGTTTCCGATCTCGAGCAGTACGCGCAGTCCGTGCTGGCGCGCAAGGGCGGGCGAATCGAACCGCTGCCCGAGGTCAAGCCCTACGAGCGCTACGTCTACCCCTGCGACAAGGACAGCTGCCGTGATCCCTTCGTGTCATTCCTGGAATTCCTGCCGGCGGACGAGGGTGGCAAGAAGAAGGAGATGACCGAGGCCCAGCTGCAGCTCGCACGCGAGGCATTCGAACGCAACAAGGAAGAGCTCGAACAGTTCGAGCTCGACAGCCTGCGCATGGTGGGCACGCTTGAGAACGATGCCACGCTGTGGGGCATCATCCAGGACACCAGCGGCGTGGTTCACCGCGTGCAGGTCGGCAATTACATGGGTCGGAACAACGGCAAGATCGTTTCGATCGAAGAAGACGAAATCGCCCTGCGCGAAATCGTGACCGACACCAACGGCGATCTCGTCGAACGGTCGGCCCGAATCGCGCTGGCCGAGTGATATCACCCTGCGGGGCCCATAGAAGGGGAAGGCTACGATGAACTACCTGACTCACCCTGGTTTCGAATCGCGCATGCGCGAGCGTGCCGGTAAACCGCGTTCGGCGCTGCTCGCCGCCATGCTGGCATTGGCCGGCATGCTCGTGCTGAGCGTGCAGGTCGGTGCGGCCAGCCTCGACAACGTCGACATCACGGCCCTGCCCGGAGATCGCGTCGAGCTGCGGCTGCAGCTGTCCGAACCACCGGGCACCGAGCCATTGAGCTTCACGATCGACAACCCGGCGCGCATCGCGCTGGACCTCCCCGGCACCACCCTGAACCTGGCGCAGAAGTCGCAGACCATCGGCGTCGGTCCGGCCCACAGCGTCAGTGCCGTGGAAGCCGGCGGACGCACCCGCGTGGTGGTCAACCTGGTGCAGCTCGTGCCCTACTCCACGAGCATCGAGGGCAACACGGTGGTCGTGCGCCTGGACGGTTCACCGGGGGATGTCACCACCGAGATGGTTGCCTCCGTCGCCAGCACCGGCGGCAGTTCGATCCGGGACATCGACTTCCGTCGTGGCGACGCCGGCGAGGGGCGGATCCTGGTGGATCTCAGCGACCCCAGCGTAGGTGTGAATATCGAGCGCGAAGGCGAGAAGATCCACGTCGATTTCGTTGGCGCCGTGCTGCCCTCCGAGCTCGACCGTCGCCTGGACGTGACCGATTTCGCCACCCCGGTGCAGGAGATAGACACCTTCGCCTACGGTAATGGTGTGCGTATGGTCATCACCCCGGCCGGCGTGTTCGAGCACCTGGCCTACCAGTCGGACAACCTGTTCACACTTGAGCTCAAACCCCTGACCCAGGCCGAGGTGGAAGAGCTTGAAAAGGAGAAATTCGGCTACACGGGCGAGCGGCTGTCGCTGAACTTCCAGAACATCGAGGTTCGCGCAGTATTGCAGCTCATCGCCGATTTCACCGGTCTGAACATGGTGGCCAGCGACACCGTCGGTGGCAACGTGACGCTGCGACTGAAGAACGTCCCCTGGGACCAGGCACTGGATATCATCCTGAAGTCCAAGGGCCTGGGGATGCGCCAGAACGGCAATGTCATCATGGTGGCGCCGCAGGAGGAGCTTGCCGCCAGGGAGAAACTCGAACTCGAGGCGCAACAGCAGATTGCCGAGCTGGCGCCGCTTCGCACCGAGTTCGTCCAGGTGAACTACGCCAAGGCCACCGATATCGCCACGCTCATCAAGGCGGAGGCGAACAACCTGCTGAGCGAGCGCGGTAACGTGTCGGTGGACGAGCGCACCAACACCCTGCTGCTGCAGGAGACCAGCGAGAAGATCGCCGAGATCCGGCAGCTGCTGCAGACCCTGGACGTGCCGGTCCGGCAGGTACTGATCGAATCGCGTATCGTCGTCGCCGACGAGGATTTCTCGAAGGACCTCGGCGTGAAGTTCGGCTACAGCTTCATCGACAACCAGGCAGACGTGGCCGACGGTGAGCTGTTTACCACCATCGGCGGCAAGCGCGCCGGTGACACCGAGTTCGGCGGCACCACCAGCTTCCACACCGATGACCAGGAGAACTTCATCGTCGACCTGCCGGTGGCCAACCCGGCTGCATCGCTGGGCCTGGCGGTCGGGCGCATCGGCAGCTACCTGCTGCAGCTGGAACTGTCGGCCCTGCAGGCCGAGGGTCGCGGCGAGGTGGTCTCCAGCCCCCGTGTCATCACGGCCAACCAGAAGGAAGCGGTCATCGAATCCGGCACGGAAATCCCGTTCCAGGAAGCAGCCTCCTCCGGCGCTACTGCCGTGGCCTTCAAGTCGGCGGTGCTCGGCCTGCGCGTGACCCCGCAGATAACGCCCGACGATCGCATCATCATGGACCTGCAGGTCAACCAGGATACGGTCGGCCAGGTGTTCGCCGGGGTACCGAGCATCGACACCAACACCATCACCACGCAGGTGCTGGTGGAGAACGGCGAGACAGTGGTGCTCGGCGGGGTGTTCGAGCAGGACAATCGCACCGACATCCAGCGGGTGCCGTTCTTCGGCGAACTGCCCTACCTGTCCTGGCTGTTCAAGAACTCGGCGGTCCAGTCCAACAAGTCCGAGCTGCTGATTTTCGTCACGCCGAAAATCCTGAAGGACACCCTGGCGGTACAGTGACCGCCGGCGGCACTGCGACACAACAGGGCGCGTCCCCATGGGACGCGCCTTTTTTTTAAGTGGCCCCCGCGTGCATCAACGCGCGGGGCTGGAGTAGCCGGCAAGCGTGGAAAACTGTGCCAACCTGTTCCTCGTCGGCCCGATGGGGGCCGGCAAGACGACCATCGGCCGGCGCCTGTCCCGGGCCTTGCGGCTGCGCTTCGTCGACGTGGATCACGTGCTCGAGGAACGCACCGGCGTGCGCATCCCCGTCATCTTCGATATCGAGGGCGAGGCCGGGTTTCGTGAGCGCGAGACTCGCGTCATCGACGAGCTCAGCCGGGATTCGGGCATCGTGCTCGCCACCGGCGGTGGCGCGGTGCTGCGGCCGGAAAACCGCCAGTACCTGAAATCCAGGGGCTGGGTGGTGTATCTTCACGCCTCGGCCGATCGGCTTCACGCCCGCACCCGCCGGGATCGCAACAGGCCCCTGCTGCAGACGGACAACCCGCGCGCCCGCATCATCGAGCTGCTGGCCGAGCGCGACCCGCTGTACCGGGAATGTGCCGATCTGACGGTCGATACCGACCGCCAGTCGGTGGCCCAGACCCTACGCACCATAGAGAGCAACTGGTTGAAACAATGCGCACGCTGACCGTCGAACTCGGTGATCGCAGCTATCCCATCCACATCGGTGCCGGGCTGATGGCAAGGGCGGACCTGCTGCGCCCGGCGATTGCCGGCCGCCGGGTGATGGTGGTCAGCAACGACGTGGTCGCCCCCCTGTACCTGGGCCGGCTCCAGGGGGCCCTGGCCGGACTGGACGTCGATACCCACATCGTTCCCGACGGTGAAGCGCACAAGCACCTGGGTTCCCTGGAAGCCCTGATCACGGCGCTGCTGACCGGCAGGCATGATCGCGGCACCACGCTCATCGCCCTCGGCGGGGGCGTCATCGGCGATCTGACCGGGTTCGCGGCGGCCTGCTACCAGCGCGGCGTGGATTTCATCCAGGTGCCCACCACCCTGCTCGCCCAGGTCGACGCCTCGGTGGGAGGCAAGACCGCGGTCAATCACCCGCTCGGCAAGAACATGATCGGCGCCTTCCACCAGCCGCGCTGCGTTGTCGTGGACACCGATACCCTGCACAGCCTGCCGCCGCGCGAGTTCAGCGCCGGCCTGGCGGAGATCATCAAGTACGGGCTCATCCGCGATCCGGCCTTCTTCGACTGGCTCGAAGCCAACACCGATGCCCTGCTGGCCGGTGATCGCGAGGCCCTTGCCCACGCCGTCGAGCGCTCCTGCCAGAACAAGGCCGAGGTGGTTGCCGAGGATGAACGGGAGCAGGGTCTGCGGGCGCTGCTGAACCTCGGGCACACCTTCGGCCATGCCATCGAAACCGGGCTCGGCTACGGTCAGTGGCTGCATGGCGAGGCCGTGGGTGCAGGGATCTGCATTGCCGCCGAGCTGTCGGCGCGCCTGGGCTGGCTGAGCGGGGCCGACGTGGCCCGCATCCGGGCACTGATCGAACGCTGCCGGCTACCGGCCGGCGTGCCGGCGGAACTGGACCCCGAGCGCATGCTTGAGCTTATGCAGGTGGACAAGAAGGCGCGCGATGGCCGGATCCGGCTGATCCTCCTGCGGGCCATCGGCGAAGCGGTGGTCACCGCCGACTACGAACCGCAGCTCATGGCGGACACGGTTCGCGACGCCGTCTCAACGGCGGCCTGAGCCGGCGCCGCGCGACGCGGCCACGGGCCATGCATGCCATCGACGACAATCCCGCCGCGCCCTGGGCGGCGCGCTCGGCCAGCAGCCGGGGGCGTGCCATCGTCGAACCGCCCCCGGCCTGGCGCAGCGAATACCAGCGCGACCGCGACCGCATCGTGCACTCGGCCGCGTTCCGGCGCCTGGAGTACAAGACGCAGGTATTCGTGAACCACGAAGGCGACATGTTCCGCACCCGGCTGACGCACTCGCTGGAAGTGGCGCAGATCGCCCGCACCATCGCCAGGGCCATGGGCCTGAACGAGACACTGGTGGAAGCCATCGCCCTCGCCCACGACCTCGGGCACACCCCTTTCGGCCACGCCGGCCAGCATGCGCTGAACGATTGCATGCGCGGCCATGGCGGTTTCGAGCACAACCTGCAGTCCCTGCGGGTGGTGGACCTGCTGGAGGATCGTTACGTGCGCTTCCGCGGGCTGAACCTGAGCTTCGAGGTGCGCGAGGGCATACTCAAGCACTGCAATCGTGAAACGGCCGCCACCCTGGGGGAACTCGGCCGGCGTTTCCTGGACGGCAGCTGGCCGACCCTGGAAGCCCAGATCGCCAACATCGCCGACGAGATTGCCTATAACAACCACGACATCGATGACGGTCTGCGTTCCGGGCTGATCTCGCTGGCGCAGGTCGCAGAGCAGCCCCTGTTCGCAAGCGTGATGCCGGCACTGCGCGATGCCTACCCGGGCATTTCCGACAAGCAGCTCACCGCCGAGGCCATCCGGGCCGTGATCAACAACGAGGTCAGCGACCTCATCACCCACAGCCTCGACGCACTACGCCAGCTCGGGATTGCCAGCCTCGAGGATGTCCGCCGGTCGCCGCAGGCGATCATCGGTTTCTCGGACGAGGTCCAGCAGGCGCACCTGGCCATGAAACGCTTCCTGCGCAGTGAGCTCTACCAGCACCCGCGCGTCCGGCGCATGACCGATGCCGCCGGGGAGACGGTGCGCGACCTGTTCGCGCTGTACCTGGCGCAGCCGGCCCTGCTGCCCGCGGATGCACTGGTGGTGGCACAGACGCCAGAGCGGGCGGTGGCCGACTACGTTGCCGGTATGACCGACCGTTTCGCGCTGGCCGAGCATGCCCGGCTCATCGGCTCGTGAGCATGCCGGCACTTCCCCCGCTCACGTGCCACGGCTAGGATGGGGTAACGGCTTCGAAATGACGCGAAGGCCCTCCATGAACGAGCAATTCCCCGGCGAGGACGTGGCAGCGACGCGGGTCGACGCCGGGGACGCCGACCTCGACCACTATTTCCTGACACCTCAGCTGGAACAGCGCCTGGAGCTGGTGCAGCACCTGGTGGACTTCAGCCAGCAGGTCATCGTGATCACCGGTGCCGCCGGCGCCGGCAAGACGCTGTTCCTGACCGAGCTGGCCCGCAGGGCGCATGCCAACTGGCGGCTGGCAGTCCTGGACGGCAACGAGGACACCGGGCCGGAAGCGATGATTGCCGAACTGGCCGGGCAGATGGGCGGGCCCGGGGATTGCCTGTCCGTGGCCGACCTCGGCGCGCTGCTGGCACAGTTCCAGCGCACCGACCAGCTGGGCGTGGCCATCATCGACAATGCCGATGCGCTGCCCCCGCAGTGTCTGCAGATGCTCATCGACCTGGCCCAGCCGCCCGCCGACAACGAGCGCCTGCACCTGGTGCTGGCCGGCCCGCCCGCGCTGCAGGAGCTGCTGGCCGGCGACAGCGGTGGCCTGCGGCTGACCATCAGCCACAGCCTGGACATTCCGCCGTTCACCCCGGCGCAGACCGAGGCCTTTGCCGACCAGCTCCTGCTGACCTGGGGCGTACCGCCCAGCGAGGCGCTGCAACAACCGCAGTTCATCGCCGACCTGCACCGCAACAGTCGCGGCCTCCCCGCTGCCATCATCGAGCAACTCGACCGGGCAGCGGCTGCCGCGGCGGTGCGGCCGCGCCGGCCGGAACGCAGCATGCCCGCCCTGGCCCCCGCGCACTGGCTTGTCGGCGTCGGCCTGCTGATTGCCGTCGCCGGCCTGTGGCTGCTGCTCGGGGGCGATGAGAAGCCGGCGGCGACGACACCGGCAGTGGTTACCCTGCCAGCGGCACGCACCGAGCCGCCGGCCGTGGCCGGGGTCGAACCGCCACCATCAACGCCGCCGGCCCTGGAGAACACCCCGGCACGAGCCGAAGCCACGCCGCCGGCGTCTGCTCCGCCGCCCCTTCGGGCCGAGGCCGAACCTCCATCGGCGCCACCACAGGCCGCCGGCCCGGAGGTCGAAACCACGCCGCCGCCGCGGACTGCAGCGCCGGCGCCGCCGCCGGAGATGGCAGACGGGCAATCGGACCTCGCCGCCACCATCACCGCGGCTGCCGCGGGGGCCGACCGCAAGGCCCCCACCGAGGCGAAGCCACCGGCCGCGGCAAGGACCGATACAGCGCCGGCCGCGCCCCCGAGCGTGCAGGCAACATCGGCAAAAACTCCGCAGAAAACCGCGGTAAAGCAGGAAAATCCTCCAGATGCCGGTAAAATCACCTTCGGTAATGTCCGGCAGGATGCCTGGATCCGAAGCCAGGCGCCGGAACGCTATGTGCTGCAGCTGTTCGGTGTGCATGAACCGGAGCGGGTCGCGGGTTTTCTCGGCGAGCAGCCCGACCTGACCGAATTCGCCGTGTTTCGCTCGACGTACAAGGGCCGGCCCTGGTTCGTGGTCACCTGGGGCCTGTTCAGTGATCGTGACGCGGCCCGTGCCGCCATCGATCAACTGCCGGCATCCCTGCGCGGTTTCAAGCCCTGGGCGCGGTCCATCGCCAGTATCCGCGACAGTCTGCCCTGAGCGGATCGTCAAGCCCGCAACTGCGGTTTTTTCGCACCGGTTCGGTGCATTTTCGCCGCTGATTAGCGGAGATCCGCCATCTGTAAGGCGGTTGTCACGCGCGCGATGACAGCAGGCTGATCCGGCGATATACTTTGCGGCCTTTTGCTCTGCAGAAACCCCCTGTAAATCAAGGAACACGGCCCAGATACCATGCCTGGCGAAAAACACGTATCCCTTCCAAAGGTGCCCGCAGCGGGTCTCTACGACCCCAGCTATGAGCACGACGCCTGCGGTGTCGGCTTCGTGGTGAATATCAAGGGCAGACAGTCACACCAGATCGTCGAGCAGGCGCTCACGGTCCTGCGCAACCTGCAGCACCGCGGTGCCAGCGGCGCGGACGTGAACACCGGCGACGGCGCCGGCATTCTCATGCAGATGCCGCACGCCTTCCTGGCCCGCGTGGCCGGCGAGGCGGGGCTGACCCTGCCGGCCGCCGGTGACTACGGCGCCGGGGTCGTGTGCCTGCCGAACGACGCGGCGCAGCGCGCGCAGATCCGCGCGGACTTCGAATCGGTCATCGCCGAGGAAGGTCAGCGACTGATCGGCTGGCGCGATGTACCGGTGGATGGTTCGCCGATCGGGCCGACGGCGGCTTCCTGCCAGCCGACCTTCGAACAGGTTTTCATCGGCCGCGGCGCGGACATCGCCGACGAGAACGCCTTCGAGCGCCGCCTGTACGTGATCCGCAAGCGCATCGAGCATCGTGTGTGGCAGTCCGGCATGAGCGAGGGCGCCCTGTTCTACGTGCCGAGCCTGTCCTGCCGCACCATGATCTACAAGGGCATGCTGCTGGCTACCCAGCTCGAGCAGGTATTCCCGGACCTCGGCGCAGCGGACATGGAAAGCGCCCTGGCACTGGTGCACCAGCGCTTCTCCACCAATACCTTCCCGAGCTGGCCGCTGGCGCAGCCGTTCCGCTTTCTTGCCCACAACGGGGAAATCAACACCGTGCGTGGCAATGCCAACTGGATGCGTGCCCGCGAAGCACTGTGCGCCGGCGGGGACCTCGCCGAGGACCTGCAGCGCATCGTGCCCATCGTGCTCGAGGGCAACAGCGATTCGGCCATCTTCGACAACGTGCTGGAGTTCCTGCACATGTCCGGCCGGCCGCTGCCGCTGGCCGTACTGATGATGATCCCGGAAGCCTGGGCCGCGCACGAGTTCATGTCGCCCGAGCGCCGCGCCTTCTACGAGTATCACTCCTGCCTGATGGAGCCCTGGGACGGCCCGGCCTCCATCGCCTTCACCGACGGCAAGGTGATCGGCGCGGTCCTGGATCGCAACGGCCTGCGCCCCAGCCGCTACTACGTGACCCGGGACGACCTGTGCGTGATGGCCTCGGAGGTCGGCGTGCTGGACATCCCGCCCGAGGACGTCCTCATCAAGGAGCGCCTGCACCCGGGGCGCATTTTCCTGGTGGATACCGAGCAGGGCCGGATCATCGACGACGCCGAGCTCAAGGGCGTGTACGAGCGCCAGCATCCCTACGCGCAGTGGCTCAGCGACAACCTGCGCCCGGTGCATGCGCTGCCCGAGCCGCCACAGGTGCCCGAGCCCGACCACGACACCGTGCTGCAGCGCCAGCAGTCCTTCGGTTACACCCATGAGGACCTGCGCCTGCTGATGAAGCCCATGGCCCAGTCCGGCGCCGAGGCCATCGGCTCGATGGGCACGGATGCGGCGCTGGCCGTGCTGTCCAACCGCCCGCGGCTGCTCTACGACTATTTCAAGCAGTGCTTCGCGCAGGTCACCAACCCGCCGCTGGACGGCATCCGCGAGGAGCTGGTCACCCAGGTGTCCACGCCGATCGGCCCGGAAGGCAACCTGCTGGCGCCCGGCCCGGAGAGCTGCCGCCAGCTGTGGCTGAACTCACCGGTGCTCGACAACGATGAGCTGGCCCGCATCAAGGCCATGGACGAGCCGCATTTCCGCGCCTGCACCATCGCCACCCTGTACCCGGTGAAAGGCGGCGGTGCGGCCCTGGAAACAGCGCTGAAGACCGTCTGCGCCGAGGTGGACGCCGCCATCCAGGCCGGCTATGGCTACGTCGTGCTGTCCGACCGCGGCGTGGATCACGAGCGCGCGGCCATCCCCGCGCTGCTGGCAACCGCCGGTGTGCATCATCACCTCATCCGTCGCGGCACCCGCACGCGGGTCGGCCTGGTCATCGAATCCGGCGAACCCCGCGAGGTCCACCATTTCGCGATGCTGCTCGGCTACGGCGCGGGCGCCATCAACCCCTACCTCGCCTTCGAGACGCTCGACGACATGCTGCGCAGCGATCTCATCCAGATCGACGCGGCCAAGAGGCAGCCCGGCGATACCGATCACGACGTCGCCGTGCGCAACTACATCAAGGCGGTCAACAAGGGCCTGGTGAAGGTCATGTCCAAGATGGGCATCTCCACCGTGCAGTCCTACCGTGGCGCGCAGATCTTCGAGGCCCTGGGCCTGAACAAGGCCTTCGTGGACAAGTACTTCACCTGGACCGCCTCGCGCATCGGCGGCATCGGCATCGACGTGGTCGCCGAGGAAGTCGCCCGCCGTCACCACAAGGCCTACCCGGAACGCCTGGCCGGCACCCCGGATCTCGACTGGGGCGGGGAGTACCAGTGGCGCCGCGATGGCGAGTACCACCTGTTCAACCCCGACACGGTGTTCCGGCTGCAGCACTCCACCCGTTCCGGGCAGTACAGCATCTTCAAGGAATACACGAAGATGGTGGACGAACAATCCGAGCACCGGGCCACGCTGCGCGGCCTGTTCCGCTTCAACGAGCGCGCCCCGGTGCCCATCGAGGAGGTCGAGTCCGTCGAGGCCATCCTGGCGCGCTTCCACACCGGTGCCATGTCCTACGGCTCGATCAGCAGCGAGGCCCACGAAACCCTGGCCATCGCCATGAACCGCCTCGGCGGCCGCTCCAACACCGGCGAGGGCGGGGAGGATCCGGCCCGCTACAAGCCCATGCCGAACGGCGATTCCAAGCGCAGCGCCATCAAGCAGGTCGCCTCCGGCCGCTTCGGCGTAACCAGCGAGTACCTGGTCAACGCCGACGACATCCAGATCAAGATGGCCCAGGGTGCCAAGCCCGGCGAAGGCGGGCAGCTGCCCGGACACAAGGTCTGGCCCTGGATTGCCGAGGTGCGTCACTCGACCCCGGGGGTGGGCCTCATCTCGCCGCCGCCGCACCACGACATCTACTCCATCGAGGACCTGGCGCAGCTCATCCACGACCTGAAGAACGCCAACCCCGAGGCCCGCGTGCACGTGAAGCTGGTGGCCGAGGTGGGCGTGGGTACCGTAGCCGCGGGCGTGTCCAAGGCCCATGCCGATGTCGTGCTGATCTCCGGCTACGACGGCGGCACCGGCGCCTCGCCGGTCACCTCGCTCAAGCACGCCGGCATGCCCTGGGAACTCGGCGTGGCCGAAACCCAGCAGGTGCTGGTGGCCAACCGCCTGCGAGACCGCATCGTCGTGCAGACCGACGGCTCGATGAAAACCGGCCGCGACATCATCATCGCCGCGCTGCTCGGCGCCGAGGAGTACGGGTTCTCCACCGCACCGCTGGTGGTGATGGGCTGCATCATGATGCGCGTGTGCCACCTCGATACCTGCCCGGTGGGCGTGGCCACCCAGAACCCGGAGCTGCGCAAGAAGTTCAGCGGCAAGCCCGAGTTCGTGGAGAACTACTTCCGCTACATCGCCGAGGAAGTGCGCGAGTACATGGCCGAGCTCGGCTTCCGGACCATGGACGAGATGATCGGCCGGGTCGACGTCATCAATGCCGAGCAGGCGCTGGACCACTGGAAAGCCAAGGGCCTGGACCTGTCCATGATCCTGGCCAGCCCCGAAGCCGGCCCGGACGAGCCGCTGCGTTGCGTGCGCAAGCAGGACCACGGCCTGGACAAGTCGCTGGACCGCACCACGCTGGTCCCGCTGTGCCAGCCGGCGCTGGAGCAGAAGAAGGCGGTGGACATCATCCTGCCCATCCGCAACATCAACCGTACCGTCGGCACCATCCTCGGTTACGAGCTGACGAAGCGCCACGGTGGCGAGGGCCTGCCCGATGACACCATCCGCGTGCATTTCACCGGCTCGGCCGGCCAGAGTTTCGGTGCCTTCCTGCCGCGCGGGGTGACCTTCACCCTCGAGGGCGACTCCAACGACTACGTCGGCAAGGGCCTGTCCGGCGCCAGGATCATCGTGTACCCGCCGCGGCACGCGAGCTTCGTCGCCGAAGAGAACATCCTCATCGGCAACGTCGCCCTGTACGGCGCCACCAGCGGCGAGGCCTATTTCCGCGGTATCGCCGGCGAGCGCTTCTGCGTGCGCAACTCCGGCGCGCGCGCGGTGGTCGAAGGCGTGGGCGACCACGCCTGCGAGTACATGACCGGCGGGCGCGTGGCCATTCTCGGC
>CAYGQN010000040.1:0-17934 GCA_964351795.1 uncultured Gammaproteobacteria bacterium | reverse complement strand
GGCCTTGTCAGGCCGGCTCGATCCGCAGTTCCGAACACCCCAGCCGCCCGTACCGCCAGGCCCGCAGGTAGGGATCATGGTGGCGCGAGATGATGAACCAGGCTGCGTTGCGATAACCGGCCTCGGCAATGTCCGTCGGCGACGGCACGGCCGGGCCGAAGGGGTGCGAGTGGTAGACCCCGCCAAGACGCTGGCCATTGGCGCGCAGGGTCCGGAACACCCGGAACTGTGCCTCCGGGCCCACCAGGTAAGCCCGCTCGGGCCGGTTGGCGGCGTTATGCACCGGGTAGATGCTCTGCAGGCCGGCGTGATCGGCCCCCAGCAGCCCGCAGACCTCCTGCTCCGGCCAGGCCGCCGCATGCGCGAGCATCACCTCGGCCAGGGCCGGCGGGAGGATGACCGCATCGGCCCGCAGCCAGGCACGCCCGCTCATGCAGGGGCCTTCAGGCCGGCCCCCGCGGGCGTCGCTGCGGACGGACATAGGCGCGCCACTGTTGCGGCCGATCATCGCGGCGACCATGGCGGGTCGCGCGATAGTGGGCGAGGTAGGCGCTGCGCACGGCCGCGCTCCAGCCCGGCACGGCGCTGGCGAGGTCCCGTTGCACGGCCTCGCACCAGCGGTCCAGGGTTTCGGTAATGCGGTTGCGTCGGCGACCGATGCCCGCCTGCGCCAGGCGGGCATCGATGGCCGCCATGGTCAGGCGCGTGACATCCCAGTTCGCCCGCAACGCCCGCTGCCCGGCTTCGTCGCAGGCCAGGCCCGGGACGTCGGCCAGGCAGCGCCGGGCCGCTGCCGTGGTTCCGGCATCGTTGAAGCGCAGCAGGCGCGTGCGGCGGGCGGGGTCTGCAGGTGTATCCATGCGCGGCGATTATAGCGGCGCGGTGGCGACGAAGCCCTCGCTTGCCCGTTCGTGCCCGGCCAGGTCCCGCAGTGTTCTCACCCCGTCGAAACCGGCCGCCACCAGCAATGCCCGAACGGCTTCGCCCTGCCCGGCGCCGTGTTCCAGCAAGACCCGGCCGCCGCTGCGCAGGCAGTCGGGCGCGGCGGCGATGATCTGCGCCAGGGCATCGAGCCCTTCCGGTCCCGCGGCCAGGGCCGCCCGCGGTTCGAAGGCCAGCGGTGCCTCCTCGAGCAGGGGATCATCCTCGTGCAGGTAAGGCGGATTGGAAACGATGAGGTCGGCGGCCTGGCCGGGCAACGCCTGCAGCCACTCACCCCGCTTGAAGGTGACGTTGCGCAGCCCCAGCCGGCGCGCATTCAGTGCGGCCACCGCGAGCGCCTCGGCCGAGGTATCGGTGGCCGTGACATGCGCATCCGGGCGTTCACTGGCGATGGCCAGGGCGATGGCGCCCGAGCCGGTGCCGAGATCCACCACCACCGGGGCCTGCAGGCCCGCCAGGTGCGCCAGTGCGGTTTCCACCAGCAGTTCGGTTTCCGGCCGTGGCACCAGCACGTGCTCGTTGATGGTCAGGTCCAGCGACCAGAACTCGCGCCGGCCGAGCACGTAGGCCACCGGCCGGCCGCGCTCGCGCTCGGCGATGTGTTTCAGGAAGCGGGCCAGGCCCTCGGGGCCGACCTCGGCCTCGGGCGCGGCGTACAGGGCAGTGCGCGGCAGTGACAAGGCCTCGCAGAGCAGGATTTCGGCATCCAGCCGCGCGCTGTCGATGCCGGCCAGGCGTTCGCGACCCAGCGCCAGCAGCTCGGCGCGGGACTGCCTGCGGGCAAGCGTGGGGCGGCTCACTGTGACAGCGCCGCCATCAGGTCGGCCTGGTGCTCGCGGGTGAGCGGGTCCACCACCATCGACAGGCCGCCATTGAGGATTTCGTCGAGCTTGTACAGCGTCAGGTTGATGCGGTGGTCGGTGACCCGGCCCTGGGGATAGTTGTAGGTGCGGATGCGTTCCGAGCGATCCCCGCTGCCCACCAGCAGGCGCCGGGTCTGGGCCTGCTCACTGCGCTGCGTCGTGCGGGCCTGGTCGAGCAGCCGGGCCCGCAGCAGCGCCATGGCGCGGGCCCGGTTCTTGTGCTGGGAGCGCTCGTCCTGGCATTCCACCACCATGCCGGTGGGCAGGTGGGTGATGCGGATTGCCGAGTCGGTCTTGTTGACGTGCTGGCCGCCGGCGCCGGAGGCGCGGAAGGTATCCACCCGCAGGTCGCCGGGGTTCAGGTCGATGTCCTGCACCTCGTCGACCTCCGGCAGGACCGCGACCGTGCAGGCGGAGGTATGGATGCGGCCCTGGGACTCGGTTTCCGGCACGCGCTGCACGCGATGGGCGCCGGATTCGAACTTGAGCCTGGAGTAGGCGCCGCGACCCTCGATGCGGGCGATGACCTCGCGGTAACCGCCGAGCTCGGCATGGCTGGCGCTGATGATCTCCAGTTGCCAGCCCTGTGCCTCGGCGTAGCGGGTGTACATGCGCAGCAGGTCGGCGGCGAACAGGGCGGCCTCGTCACCGCCGGTGCCGGCGCGGATTTCCAGGAAGATGTTGCTGTCGTCGGCGGGATCGCGGGGCAGGAGGAGTATCTGCAATTCCTCCTCCAGCGCGGCCCGGGCCTGCTTGCCGCTGGCCAGTTCCTCTTCCGCCATCGCGCGGATCCCGGCATCGCCGTCGCGGAGCATCTCCTCGGCCGCGGCCAGGTTGTCCTCCACGGCGTGGTAGCGCTGGTAGCAGCGCACCAGCGGGTCCAGCTCGGCATGCTCGCGCGACAGCGCCCGGAACTTCGACTGGTCGCCGATGATCCCGGGATCGGACAGCAGCAACTCGAGTTCGCGGACGCGGTCCTCGATACCCTCGAGCTTGGATTTCAGTGTGTCGGGAAGCATGGCGGTCAGGCAGCGATATGAACGGGGCGGGCCGGCGACTGGATACACGCCCGCGCCCGCCAGCGCAAGCGCTAGTCCGGCAGGCGGAACAGCTCGCGCGTGGTGTCCAGCACTTCCAGCCGGCCGGCCGCGCCTGCTTCGCGCAGGTGAACGGTGGGCTCGTGCAGCAGCCGGTTGCAAAGCTTGTGCGTGACTTCCTGCCGGACCTTGTCCGGAGCGACGCCGGCGGCCAGCTGGCGACGGGCATTGGCCAGCGCCTCCTCCCGGTAGCCGGCCACAGCGCTGCGCAGGCTGCGGATGGTGGCGGCGGCATCGTGGGAGCGCAGCCACTCGATGAAGTGATGCGTCTGCACGACCACGATCTCGTCGGCCTGGCGGGCCGCCAGCTCGCGGGACTTCATGTTGTCCTGGACGATGCTGTGCAGGTCGTCCACGCAGTACAGGTAGACGTCGTCCAGGGACGCGATTTCCGGTTCGATGTCGCGGGGAACGGCGAGGTCGACCATGAACATCGGTCGGCGCTTGCGTGCTTTAAGCGCCCGCTCCACGGCACCCTTGCCGAGAATGGGCAGACGGCTGGCGGTGGCCGACACCACGATGTCGGCTTCCTCCAGGTGCGCGTTCATGTCATCCAGGAGAATCGGGAAGCCGTGCACCTGGCTGGCCAGCTGCTGCGCCCGTTCCAGCGAGCGATTGGCAATGATGATCCGCTTCAGGCCGCTGTCGCGCAGGTGAACCGCCGCCAGCTCGATGGTGTCGCCGGCGCCGATCATCAGGGCGGTCTTGCCGTCCAGCTGGCCATGGATCTGCTGGGCGAGGCGCACGGCAGCGAAGGCCACCGAGACCGGCGAGGAGCCGATGGCCGTATCGGTGCGCACCTTCTTGGCCACGAAAAACGCGTGCTGGAAGAGCTTGTTCAGCACCCGGCCGATGCTGCCGTGCTCCAGGGCGGCACGGTAGGCGTCCTTTATCTGGCCCAGGATCTGGGTTTCCCCGAGCACCATGGAGTCCAGGCCCGCCGCCACCCGCAGCACGTGGCGGATGGATTCGGCTTCCTCGTGCCGGAACAAATAGGCGTCGAGTTCGGTCTCAGAGATACCGTGGAATTCGGACAACCAGCGGATGGCGGCTGTCTGCTCGGTCGGGTCGAGGTCGCAGACCAGCTCCGTCCGGTTGCAGGTGGAAACGATGGCGGCCTCGTTGACCCCGGGCACGGCCATGATTTCCGTGAGTGCCCTGGGCATCAGTTCGGCTGTGAACGCCAGCTTCTCACGCACCTCCAGGGGTGCGGAATTGTGATTAAGGCCAATGACCGCGAGCGCCATCAACGACACCCTTGACGTAAACTTCCCGGGACAGTTTATCGGATGAAATGCCCGCTTGCTCAACAGTATGTTGCCGCAGTGCGAAAAAGCACGGCTGCCCGGGTCCGGGCAACTGCGCTATAGTTCCTGTCCGACCTGCCGATTCGAACCCAGATGTCCCGCGCCATGACCCGTAACCGACGCCGACTGCTGCTCCCGGCCGTGCTGCTCGGCCTGGCTGCCTGCAATGCCAGCAACCCGCCCCGCCCCGGCACCGCCCGCGCCCTGCCGGCCGAACTCGATGGGCTGCGCGTGGAAACCCGCGAGGCCGCCGGCGACGAGAATCTCTACCGGATCCTGGTGGCGGAGTTCGCCGGCCAGCGCGGCAAGATCGACATCGCGCTCGAGAATTACATGGCACTGGCCGAGCGCCTGGACGATCCGCAATTCGCCGAACGGGCCGCCCGGATCGCGGTGTTCGCCCGGAACAACGAGGCGGCGCTGCAGGCGGCAAGGCGCTGGAACGAGCTGGATCCCGACAGCGCCGAGGCGCGCCAGATCCTGGCCGCGATGCTGGTGCGCACCGGCGACATCGAAGCCGCCCTGGCCCAGCTCGACTGGCTGCTCGATTCCCGCCCGGGCGATGCCGGCCAGCGCATGCGCATGATTGCCAACTTCCTCAGCCGTGAGCAGGACAAGGATGCCGTGCTGGAAATCATGGGCCGGCTGGTGGAACGGCGCGAGGGGGACCTCGAGGCCCGACTGGCCTACGCCCTGCTCGCCATCCGCACCGAGCGCACCGAGATCGCCAACGACATCATGGCGCAGCTGGTGGACGTCGCGCCTGACAATATCCCCGTTTCCATGGCCTACATGGGCATGCTGCAGAAGCTCGGCGAGCTGCAGACCGCCACCGCCTGGCTCGAGCAGGTCCTGGCCGGTCGCCCGGACAGCTTCGAGCTGCGGCTGGTCTATGCCCGTTTGCTGGCCGATGCGCGCCGCTACGAAGACGCCCGCATCGAATTCGAGAAACTCGCCGAGGCCCGGCCGGACAACACCGACGTGCAGTACGCGCTTGGCCTGCTGTACCTGCAGGGCAACCGCATCGACCAGGCCGCCGAGCGCTTCACGCGGCTGGCCGGTCAGGGCGAGCGCGCCAATGAAGCCGCCTACTACCTTGGCCAGATTGCCGAGGCCCGCAAGGACGATGCCAGGGCCCTGCACTGGTACGAGCAGGTCTACGGCGGCGACAACTACTTCGACGCGCGGCTGCGGGTCGCGGTGGTGCTCAGCCGCAAGGACATCGGCCTCGCCCGCGAGCATCTGCACGGCATCGGCACCAGCACCGAGGAGCAGCGCCAGCGCCTGGTCCGGGTGGAGGGCGAGATGCTCGCCGACCAGCACATGTACGAAGAGGCCATGGCGGTCTACGACAAGGCGCTGGCGTCCGGCCCCGACATCGACCTCCTCTACACGCGGGCGATGCTGGCCGAGCGGATGGATCGCCTCGACATCCTCGAACGCGATCTGCGCGCCATCCTGGAAATCGAGCCCGACAACTCCCAGGCGCTGAACGCCCTCGGCTATACCCTCGCCGACCGCACCGATCGCTACCTGGAGGCCTACGAGTTCATCGAACGCGCGCTGGCGCTCAGCCCGGAGGATTTCTACATCCTCGACAGCATGGGCTGGGTCCTGTATCGCCTTGGTCGCCTCGAGGAGGCCGTCAGCTACCTGCGCCAGGCGCGGGCGCTGCGTGATGATCCCGAGGTGGCCGCCCACCTGGCCGAGGTGCTCTGGGTGATGGGCGAGAAGGACCAGGCCCGTGATGTCTGGGAGGCGGCCCTGCAGAGTACGCCCGACGACAAGACGCTGCTGGAAACCATCAAACGCCTCGCCCCCTGACGCCGCTGCTCGGCCTGCCCCGGTGCGACGCCCCTTTCCCTGTTCCATCCTGGCCGGCCCCTGGCTGGGCGTCATGGTGCTGGCGTTGTCGGCCTGCACCGCGCCCGCGCCCCGGCCCGGCGGCGTGACCGCCGGCCCTGACCGCGAGGTGCTGTGGGCGCAGCGTCTGCCCGCGCTGGCGGTGCTGGAGCGGTTCACGCTTCTCGGCCGCCTGGCCGTTCGCCTGCCCGGGGATGCCGTGACCGCCTCGCTGCGCTGGCAGCAGGCGCCCGGGCAGTTCGACATCAGCCTGCACGGGCCCTTCAACCGCGGCAACCTGGAACTGCGCGGCGACGCCGGCGGCGTGCAGCTGCGCACGGCGGAGTTCCAGGGCAGTGCCCCGACGCTGGACCGCCTGATGCTGGAGCAGTTCGGCTGGACGCTGCCGGTTGACGGCTTGCCCTGGTGGGTGCGCGGCATGCCCATGCCCGGCGATGATTTCAGTGGCCTCGAACTCGATGCCGAGGGGCGCATGATCGCCCTGGACCAGGCCGGCTGGCATATCGCCGTGGAGCGCTACGACAGTGTCGGCCCGCTGCAGCTGCCGCGCCTGGTCACGCTCAGCACCGGCGATATCCGTCTGCGCCTGAGCATTCGCGACTGGCAGCCGGAGACATCCTCGTGAACCAGCCCTGGCCGGCGCCGGCCAAGATCAACCTGTTCCTGCACGTCAACGGCCGCCGCCCCGACGGCTATCATGAGCTGCAGACCGCCTTCCAGTTCCTGGACCTGGCCGACACGCTGGCTTTCGAGCCCCTGGACAACGGCGCCATCGAGCGGCTCGGCGGCCTGCCGGGCCTCGCGCCGGCCGACGATCTCACCGTGCGTGCCGCCACCGCGCTGCGCCAGGCGAGCGGTTGCCGTGCCGGTGCCCGCATTCGTATCGACAAGTGCATCCCGGACGGCGGCGGCCTCGGCGGTGGCAGTTCCGACGCGGCCACCACGCTGGTGGCACTCAACGCCCTGTGGGGTTGCGGCCTGGACGAGGACGCGCTGGCCGCCATCGGCCTGACGCTGGGTGCCGATGTGCCGGTCTTCGTGCGCGGCCGGGCGGCCTTCGCCGAGGGCGTTGGCGAGCGTCTGCAAGCGGTGGATTTCCCGGAGCGCTGGGCCGTGGTGATCCATCCCGGGGTGGCCGTACCCACGGCCGCGGTATTCGGGGCGCCGGAATTGACACGCAATACCCCCACCATGACAATGCGTGCCGTTCTTGAGGCCGGGGGGCACAACGATTGCGAGGCCGTCGCACGTCGGCATTTTCCGGCTGTCGATGCCGCCATGGCCTGGCTCGGCGAGCGGGCCGAAGCGCGCCTGACCGGCACCGGATCCTGCCTGTTTGCCCTGTTCGAGGCGGAACAGGCGGCGCGGGCCGTGCTGGCGGAGCTGCCAGGGCCCTGGCGCGGCTTCATCGCCCGGACCCGCAATCGGTCGCCACTGCTCGAGCGCCTGGCGGCGGAATGAACCCGCGGCGCCGGCGCCCGGGTCGCAAGCACGGAGCAGGCGCGGCCGTTCGCGCAGGGCAGGCTCGCCAGACCCAATTGGGGTGTCGCCAAGCGGTAAGGCACGGGGTTTTGATCCCCGCATTCCCAGGTTCGAATCCTGGCACCCCAGCCATTCCCGCGCCGGTGTTCAGCATGGCGGCGGAGCCGGCGAGAGCCAGTGAACAGCACAACAACCGCGGGCCGGGGCCCGGCCATACCGGCCGCTGGCCAGCCAGCCGCCCGCCACGACCAGCGGGGTAAGCCAGTGCCCACAGCACCCTTGGAAACGATGACGCTGCTGTCGGGGAACGCCAACCCCCGGCTGGCCGAATCCATCGGTAACCATCTGCACCTGCCGATGGGCAAGGCCATCGTCGGTCACTTCAGCGACGGCGAATGCATGGTCGAGCTGGGTGAGAATGTCAGGGGGCGGGACGTGTACATCGTCCAGCCCACCTGCGCGCCCACCAACGACAACCTCATGGAACTGATGATGATCATCGATGCCGTCCGGCGCGCCTCGGCTGGCCGGATCACGGCGGTCATCCCCTACCTCGGCTATGCCCGCCAGGATCGCCGGCCGCGTTCCTCGCGGGTGCCGATCTCGGCCAAGGTCGTGGCCAACATGATCGCCAGCGTCGGCACCGACAGGGTCCTGACCATCGACCTGCATGCCGACCAGATCCAGGGCTTCTTCGACATCCCGCTGGACAACATCTACGCCTCGCCGGTGCTGCTGGGTGACATCTGGCGCCGGGTGGGGCCGGAGGTCATGGTGGTCTCGCCGGACGTTGGCGGCGTGGTCCGCGCGCGGGCCCTGGCCAAGCGCCTGGACGATGCGGATCTCGCCATCATCGACAAACGCCGCCCGAACCCCAACGTGGCCCAGGTGATGCACATCATCGGCGACGTCGAGGACCGCTCCTGCGTCATCATCGACGACATGGTCGACACCGCCGGCACCCTGTGCCAGGCCGCCGCCGCGCTGAAGGATCACGGTGCCCGTTCGGTGGTCGCCTATTGCACCCACCCGGTGCTCTCGGGCAAGGCCATCAGCAACATCGAGGGCTCGAAGCTGGACGAACTGGTGGTCACCGACACGATTCCCCTTGGCCAAGCGGCATCGGAATGTGGCAGAATCCGCCAGCTTTCCGTGGCGGAACTGCTCGCCGAGAGCATCCGGCGCATCAGCGAAGGCGAATCCCTGAGCTCCATGTTCGTGGATTGACGGCCCCCGGGCGCGCCGCCCGGCCCGTTCTCCGGCACGGAAACCAAGGCAGGCAGCACCTGGTCGCGGGTGCAGCCAACGCGCGGCAGCGCCGCGTTTTCAGTCACTTTTTCGAGGTAAGCAGTCATGGACAGTTTTGAACTCATCGCCGACAAGCGCGACGACACGGGGAAAGGTGCGAGCCGCCGCCTGCGTCGCGAGGGCCTTGTGCCCGGCATCGTCTACGGGGGCGCCGGCCAGCCGGTCAACCTGCAACTGGTTGGCAAGGATCTCTGGAAGCAGCTCGACAACGAGGCCTTCTACTCGCACATCCTCACCCTGAAAATCGGCGGTGTGGCCGAGCGCGTGGTCCTGAAGGACCTGCAGCGCCATCCCTACAAGCAGCAGCTCACCCACGTGGACTTCCTGCGGGTGGTCGAGGGCGAGGCACTGACCATGAACTGCCCCGTGCACTTCACCAACGAGGACAAGTGTCCGGGCAAGAAGGCCGGCGGGGTCATCTCGCACCTGCTGACCGAGCTGGAAATCACCTGCCTGCCGCGGGACCTGCCCGAGTACATCGAGGTGGACGTCTCGGAGCTGGAAGTCGGCGATACCATCCACCTGGGCGATCTGAAGATGCCGGCCGGCGTGCGGATCGCCGCGCTCGAGCATGAGGGTGATCCGATGGAGCCGGTCGTGTCCGTGGTCATGCCACGGGCCGAGAAGGGCGCCGGGGACGGCGACGAGGATGAAGAGGAAGCCGCGGCGGGTGACGGCGAAGACTGACGTCGCGGCCGGGGCACCTGCCCCGGCTGAGCGCCTGTCATGGTCTATCGCCTGATCGCCGGCCTGGGAAACCCGGGGCCGGAGTACGCCGACACGCGTCACAACGCCGGCTTCTGGTTCATCGACGCCCTGGCCCGCGACAGCGGTTCGGTGCTTGGCCGGGACAAGCGCTTTGCCGGCGAGCTGGGCCGGCTCGAGCGGGCGGCGGACTGCCGCCTGCTCAAGCCCGACACCTTCATGAACGCCAGTGGCCGCAGTGTTGCGGCCGTGGCCGCGTATTTTCGCATCGCCCCGGCGCAGATCCTCGTCGTCCACGATGAGCTCGATCTGCAGCCGGGTGTCGTGCGCCTGAAGCGTGGCGGTGGCCACGGGGGGCACAATGGCCTGCGCGACATCACCACCGCGCTGGGGGGCAATGGCTTTGATCGGCTGCGTATCGGCATCGGTCGTCCGCCCGGCGGGGCGGCGGCAGTGACGCCCTGGGTGCTGGGCCGGCCCGCGGCGGGTGATCGCGAAGCGATGGAAGCGGCCATCGACCGGGCCGTGGCACTGCTGCCGGCGCTGCTCGATGAAGGTCCGGCCAAAGTCATGAACCGCCTGCACCGCGACGAGCCCTGAGCTGCTCAGGGGCCCCGGGAGAGAAAATGGGTTTTCGATGTGGAATCGTCGGCCTGCCGAACGTCGGCAAGTCCTCGCTGTTCAATGCGCTCACCGATGCCGGCATCGATGCGGCCAATTTCCCCTTCTGCACCATCGAGCCGAACGTTGGCATGGTGGAGGTGCCGGACCTGCGCCTGCAGCGCATCGCCGACATCGTCAGGCCCGCCAAGGTCATACCGGCGACCATGCAGTTCGTGGATATTGCCGGCCTGGTCGCCGGTGCCTCCAAGGGTGAGGGTCTGGGCAACCAGTTCCTGGCGAATGTGCGCGAGATGCAGGCGCTGGCGCACGTGGTGCGCTGCTTCGACGACGACAACGTCGTGCACGTCGACGGGCGCGTGGACCCGCTCTCGGACATCGAAACCATCGACACCGAGCTGGCGCTGGCAGACCTTGCCACCGCCGGCAAGGCGCTCGAGCGCGCGCAGAAGCAGGCCAAGACCGGCGACAAGGCCATGCGCCGGCGGGGGGAAATCCTGGAGGCGGTCACGCGGGATCTCGATGCCCTGGTGCCGGTGCGCCAGCAGCAACTGGCCGAGGACGCGGCGGCGGTGCTCGGCGAGCTGCACCTGCTCACCGCCAAGCCGGTGCTGTACGTTGCCAACGTCGACGAATCCAGCCTGGAGGGCAACGCCCACTCGCAGGCGGTGCAGCAGCTGGCCGCCGAGCAGGGCGCCGGCAGCGTGGTGCTGTGCGCGGCGCTGGAGGCCGAGCTGGCCCAGCTCAGCGCCGAGGAACAGCAGGAGATGCTGGCTGGCCTCGGCCTGACCGAGCCGGGCCTGAACCGCTTGATCCGGGCCGGCTACGCGCTGCTGGCGCTGCAGACCTACTTCACCGCCGGGCCCAAGGAATGTCGCGCCTGGACCACCCGCCAGGGCGTTACCGCGCCCCAGGCCGCCGGCGTCATCCACACGGATTTCGAGCGCGGCTTCATTCGCGCCGAAGTGATCGGCTTTGAGGATTTCATTGCCTGCGGCGGTGAGCAGGGCGCCAAGGATGCCGGCAAGTGGCGCCTTGAGGGCAAGGACTACATCGTCGCCGATGGCGACGTGGTGCATTTCCGCTTCAACGTCTGAGGCCGGGCAGCGGTGCCGCGCGCAGGGCGGCTACTCCATGCCGAGGATGTGCTCCCAGTGCGCCGCTTCCACCGGCATCACCGACAGCCGGTTGCCCTTGCGCAGCAGTTGCATGCCTTCCAGCTTCTTCTCGGCCTTGAGTTCAGCCAGCGTGATGATGCGCTTGAAGCGGCGCTTGAGCTTGACGTCCACCAGGTACCAGCGCGGCAGGGCCGGGTCGCTCTTCGGATCGAAGTATTTCGAACCGCGGTCGAAGGCGTGCGGGTCCGGATAGCCTTCGCGGGCGATTTCCACGATGCCGGCGATACCGGTTTCCGGGGCGTTGGAGTGATAGAAAAAGGCAAGGTCTCCCTTTTTCATGTCGTCGCGCATCATGTTGCGCGCCTGGTAGTTGCGAACGCCTTCCCACTCCGTGCGCTTGCCGCTGGCAGCGGCAAGATCATCGATGGAGAAAACGCCCGGTTCAGACTTGAGCAACCAGTACCTTGCCATGTTGTCAGTGCTTCATTCGGGCCGTAAGGACGGGCGGAAGGGGTGGTACCCTCCGCGGGGCCGCTACCGATCATCGATCTTGAACCTAAGGTTCAAGGTGGGGGTTCGCCAGGCGAATCAGGCGTGCCGGACTAGGCGGCCAGCTCAACATCGCCTCAGGGTCCTCCCCTGGGTATTAACTTATTGGCTCAAGAATTACCCGATCGGTTGGCAAACTCCGCAGAGGATACCAAAACTGATCTTCTGCGCGCCGTGCCTCAGCTGGTTGGCTCGACCTGACGCGTCAGTACATTATCGACCTTGCTGTGGATGCGCTTGAGTGTTGCGTCCACGTTGTGACTGAAGTTTTCACTCTGCTCGCGAATGGCCAGCAGTTCATGCGCCATGTTCAGCGCGGTCATCACGGCGATGCGTTCGCTGCCTATGACCTTACCGCTGTTCTTCAGTTCCCGCATCCGTTTGTTCAGGTATTCCACCGCCGCGAACAGCGCCTCGCGCTCGGCCTCGCTGCAGGCAAGGCGGTATTCCTTGTCCATGATATGCACGGATACAGCGTTCGATTCTTCCATCAGCGCGACTCCATCGCCTTCAGCCGGGCTATCATCGCTTCAACACGCGAGCGCGCGAGTTCCGTCTTCTCGATCAGTGTCGCACGTTCCGTTGCCAGTTGCTGCTGCTGATTGCGCAGGGCCGCGTTCTCCGTGGACAGGGAATTGACGGTCTTGATGAGCTCATCCACCCGGCTTTCCAGTGCAGCGAGTTCAAGCTTGTCTTCGGGCATCATCAGCTCGTGGCGGTCGGGTGACAGGAATGTCGTGTTAATGCGTGATTCTACAGCCAATATAGAACCCGCGCCGAGGCGGGGTCAACCAGAGCCGGAGCAGGACTTACGGTATTGTGATGGCTCAAATACAATACAGGGTGATCCGAGCATGCCCCTTGACAAGCCCCCTGCCCGCGAGCCCGTTTTGACACCTCAACCCAGCGACAACAACGCCCTGCCCGACTTCCAGACGTTCGAGCGCGCGCTGCGCAGCGAAGACGCGATGGCGAGCGCGCCGGAAACCCACGGCATCATCTGCGGGATGCTCTGCGCCACGCCGGTGCCCGAGCCGGCCCCCTGGATCGAGCAGGTGCTTGGCCGCCAGCCCGGCCAGGCCCGCTCCGTGGCAATCGATCAGCTGCTGATGAACATGTACGAGACCGTGGAATCGCAGCTCGATGACGAGGGTTTCGCCTTTCACCTGCTGCTGCCGGACGACGACCAGGCCCTGCGCCCGCGCCTGCGTGCGCTCCGCGACTGGTGCGAGGGCTTCCTGTTCGGCTTCGGCTCCCTGATCGGCGTGGAAATCGACCAGCTCTCCGACGGCAGGCGCGAATTCATATTCGACCTGCGCGAGTTCTGCCGGCTGGAAACCGACGATTCCGCGCTGGACGACAGCGCCGAGGGCAGCCTGGCGGAGCTGGTGGAGTACCTGCGCGTGGGCGCACTCGGCGCGCGCCAGGACTGCCTGGCCGCGGCCCGCAACTGACAACAACGGAAGCCCTCATGCTCAAACGCGAATTCGCGCGGCGCAGGAAGCGCCTGATGGACATCATGAACGCCGGCAGCATCGCCATCCTGCCCACGGCGCCGGCGCGCATTCGCAATCGTGATGTGGAATACCCGTTCCGCGCCGACAGCGATTTCTACTATCTCACCGGCTTCCCCGAGCCGGAGTCCGTCGCCGTGCTGGTGCCGGACAGGCCCCAGGGGGAGTTCGTGCTGTTCTGCCGCGAGCGCGACCCGGAACGGGAAACCTGGGACGGCGCCCGCGCCGGCCTGGAGGGGGCCTGTGAGCGCTTCGGCGCCGATGACGCCTTCCCGTTCACCGACCTCGACGACATCGTCCCCGGGCTGATGGAAAACAAGGAGCGGGTTTTCTACACCATGGGCATGGACGCCGAGTTCGACAAGCGGGTGCTGAGCTGGGTCAACCAGGTGCGCGGCCGCTCGCGCGCCGGGGTCAGCGCACCGGAGGAGTTCGTCACGCTCGGCCACGCCCTGCACGAGATGCGCCTGTACAAGAGCCCGGCCGAGGTGAAGGCCATGCGCCGCGCCGGGCGCATCGCCGCCAAGGCGCACAAGCGCGCCATGCAGGCCTGCCGGCCGGGCCTGAAGGAATACCAGGTCGAGGCCGAACTGAACTACGTGTTCCTGCGCGAGGGTGCGCGGGCCAGTGCCTATCCGGCCATCGTCGGCGGCGGGCGCAACGGCTGCGTCCTGCACTACACCGAGAACACCGAGCCGCTGAACGACGGCGACCTGCTGCTCATCGACGCCGGCGCCGAGTATGACTTCTACGCCAGCGACATCACCCGCACCTTCCCGGTCAACGGCGAGTTCAGCCCGGTGCAGCGGGAAGTCTACGAGGTGGTGCTGGACGCGCAGAAGGCCGCCATCGCCAGGGCCATTCCCGGCAACCACTGGAATGATCCGCACACCGCGGCCGTGCGGGTGCTCACCAAAGGTCTGGTGGAGCTCGGCCTGCTCAAGGGCCGGCTGAACACGCTTATCAAGGAAGGCGCCTACAGCAAGTACTACATGCACCGCACCGGCCACTGGCTGGGCATGGACGTGCACGACGTCGGGGACTACAAGGTCTCCGGCGAATGGCGCCTGCTGGAGCCGGGCATGGCGCTGACTGTCGAGCCCGGGCTGTACCTGTCGGGCAACATCAAGGGCCTGCCCAGGCGCTTCCGCGACATCGGGATCCGCATCGAGGACGACGTCCTCATCACTGCCGAAGGCAACGAGGTGCTTACCGACAGCGTGCCGAAGGAAGTCGATGAGATCGAGGCCCTGATGGCGAGCGGGCGCTGATGCCGCCGCGCCGCGCCCGCTGAGCCGGCCATGCAGGGCGAGCACTTCGATTGCCTGATCGTCGGTGGCGGCCTTGTCGGTGCCACCCTGGCACTGGCGCTGGCACCGCTTGGCCTTCGCGTGGCGCTGGTGGAGGCGCACGAGCCGGCCAGCCCGGCCCAGCCGAGTTTCGATGATCGCGGCCTGGCGCTGTCACTGGCGTCGGCCAACATCTTCCGCGCCCTGGGTGTGTGGCCGGCACTGGCGCCGGAGGCCGAGGCCATCCGCCGCGTGCACGTGTCCGAACGCGGCCGCTTCGGCAAGCTGCGCCTGGACGCGGGCATGATCGACTGCCAGGCCCTGGGTTACGTTGTCACCGCGCGGGCCATCGGTGCGGCCCTGTACGCGCGCATTGCGGGGGAGCCCGGTATCGACCTCATCTGCCCGGCCAGTGTCGAGCGTGTGGACACCGATCCGGGCGCCGCCCGCCTGCAACTCACCCGGGCCGGTGAGCGGCTCGTGCTGTCGGGCAAGCTGCTGGTGGGCGCCGACGGCGGGGAGTCCGTGGTTCGCACGCAGCTGGGGATCGCCGCCAGTACGCAGTTCTATGGCCAGCACGCCATCGTCAGCAACGTGCAGCCGGCGCGCCCGCACGGCGGCACCGCCTACGAGCGTTTCACGCCTGACGGCCCGTTCGCGCTGCTGCCGATGACGGGCGGGCGCTGCGGGCTGGTGCTCACCGCCACCGAGGCGCAGTTGCCGGCATACATGGGGATGAACGATGCCGATTTCCTGGCATTGGCGAACGCGCGGTCGGGCCGCTATCTCGGCGCGCTCACGCGGGTGGGCGCGCGCCGTGCCTATCCCCTGAGGTTGACCCGCGTGATGGCACGCCATGCCACGCGCGCCGTGCTCGTGGGCAATGCCGCCCATGTCATTCATCCCAACGCCGCCCAGGGCATGAACCTCGGCCTGCGCGATGCGGCGACGCTGGCAGAGCTGGTGGCCGGGGAGCGCAGGGCGGGCGAGGATCCGGGCGCTGCCGCGCTGCTGGAGGCCTACAGCCAGCGGCGCGAGAGCGACGAGGCCCGCACGATTGCCTTCAGCGATGGCCTGACGCGCATCTTCTACCATCGCCGCCAGCCGCTGGCAGCACTGCGCCACGTCGGCCTGGCGGGCCTGGATCGCCTGCCAGCGGCGAAACGCCACCTGCTGCACATGGGCACCGGGCTTGCCGGTCGACCGCCGCTGCTGGCGCTCGGTCAGCCACTGACATGAAGCCCGCCGAAGCCGTCGACGTGGTGGTGATCGGTGCCGGCGTGACCGGGCTCGCGTTCGCCACCCTGCTGGCCAGCAGGGCGCCGGTACGCGTGCTGCTGGTGGAAGCCCGCGAGCCCGCCGCCGATGACGGCTCGGACATGCGCACCCTGGCAGTCAGCGTGGGCGCGCAGCGTGTGCTCGCCGCCGCCGGCGCCTGGCAACAGCTGGACACTGCGGCTGCCGGGCCGGTTCGTGCCATGCACGTGTGGGAACCTGCCGGTCCTGCCATCGACTTCACGGCCGGCGATGTCGCCTGCCCGGCCCTGGCCTGGGTGTTGCGCACGGCGACGCTGGAGGCGGCGCTGCGCGCGCGCGCAGCCGCCCTGCCCGGCATCAGCTGGCAGTGCCCTGCCCGCCTCGGCAGCGTGTACGAGGAGTCCGGCGCCATGCGGGTGACGCTGGACAACGGTGCCGCCTTCCGGGCCCGCTGCGTGGTCGGCGCCGACGGCGCCGGCTCCGAGGTGCGCGTGCACGCCGGCATCGGCTACGAGCGCGAGGACTATGACCAGCTGGCGCTGTTCAGCATCGTGCGTACCTCGCGGGAACACGACCATACGGCGCGGCAGGTGTTCCTGGACAGCGGGCCACTGGCGTTCCTGCCCATGGCCGATCCGGTTGAGCACGCGGTCATCTGGTCGACAACGCCGACCCAGGCCGAGGCCCTGCGCGTGCTGGACGATGCGGGTTTCGCGGCTCGCCTGGGCGAGGTTGCCGGCGAGGCGGTCGGCCTGGTGGAGGCGGTACGTGGCCGCGCGGTGGCGCCCCTGTTCCGGGCTGAGGCCGCCGACTACGTGCGCCCGGGCATCGTGCTGGTGGGCGATGCCGCGCACAGCATCCACCCCATGGCCGGCCAGGGCGCGAACCTCGGCATCCTCGACGCGGCGGCGCTGGTGGATTGCGTACTGGAGGGCGCGGCCGGCGGCCCGGATTTCAGCCCGCGCCGCCTGAAACGCTACCAGCGCTGGCGCCGGGCCGAGAACCGGCTGATGGGCCAGGCCCTGGAGGCCCTGCACTGGCTGTTCCATCGCCAGTCGGGGCTGGTGCCGCCGGTGCGCGGCCTCGGCCTGAACCTGGCCAATCGACTGCCGGCGCTGAAGCGCCTGTTCATCCGCCATGCGTCGGCACTCGGTGGCGATCTGCCCTCGGCCGCACGCGGAGACACCTGAAATGACCGCTGACGGCGACACCGGACTGTTTGAATCCTCAGTGCCCGATCTGCCGCTGCTGGCACGCGGCAAGGTACGCGACATCTACGCCGTGGACGACGCCCACCTGCTCATCGTGACAACCGACCGCTTGTCGGCGTTCGATGTCATCCTGCCCGATCCCATCCCGGGCAAGGGCCGGGTGCTCACGCGGGTGTCGAGGTTCTGGTTCGGCCGCACTGCCGACATCATCGCCAACCATCTCGTGGATATGCCGCTGGCCGAGGTTGTCCCGGACCCGCAGGTGCGCGCGCCGCTGGAGGGCCGCTCGGTCATCGTGCGGCGTTGCCGGCCGTTGCCCGTGGAGGCCATCGTGCGGGGTTATCTCATCGGCTCGGGCTGGAAGGACTACCAGGCCAGCGGCCGGATCAGCGGCCTCGAACTGCCGGCCGGGCTCAGCCAGGCGGCGAAACTGCCCAGTCCGGTGTTCACGCCCTCCACCAAGGCCGAGGTCGGGGCGCACGACGAGAACATCGATTTCGCACGCACGGTGGAACTGCTGGGCAAGGATGTCGCCCGGCAGGTCCGCGACGTGAGCCTGGCCGTGTATGCCGCTGCGGCGCAGTACGCGGCCGGGCGCGGCATCATCATCGCGGATACGAAGTTCGAATTCGGTCTGGACGAGCAGGACAGGCTGGTGCTGATCGACGAGGCTCTGACGCCGGATTCCTCGCGGTTCTGGCCTGCGGACGAGTACCGCATCGGTATCAGCCCGCCGAGTTTCGACAAGCAGTACGTGCGCGATTACCTGGAGACGCTGGACTGGGACAAGACCGCGCCTGGCCCGCAC
>CAYGQN010000039.1:0-18121 GCA_964351795.1 uncultured Gammaproteobacteria bacterium | reverse complement strand
GCCTGAAGATTCACACCATCGGCATCGGTGCCGACGAGATGACCCTGCGCAGCCTGTTCGGCGCGCACCGGGTCAACCCGTCGCTGGACCTGGACGAGGTGACGCTGCAGGGCATTGCCGACCTCACGGGCGGGCGCTATTTCCGCGCCCGCGATACCCGCGAGCTGGAGGGCATCTACGCGCTGCTCGATCGGATCGAACCGGTGGAGAAGGACCCGATCCAGTACCGGCCGCGCCGGGAACTGTTCCATCTGCCGCTGGCGGCGGCGCTGCTGCTGGCGACCCTGTTGGGCCTCGCACGCCGGGGGACGCGATGAGCCTGGCGGATTTCCACTTCATCCGGCCGTGGTGGTTGCTGGCCCTGCTGCCCTGGCTGGTATTGCTCTGGCAGCAACAGCGCCGCCGCCGCAGTGGCGGTGCCTGGGCCTCGGTGTGCGACCCGGCGCTGCGCCCTTTCGTCCTCACCGGCGGCGCCGGCCGCGGCCGCGAGCGCCTGCCCGGCCTGCTCGGTGCGGTGGCCGCCGTGCTGATTGTCGCCCTGGCCGGGCCGGCCTGGGAACGCCTGCCCACACCGGTGTTCCGGGATCCGTCCGCGCTGGTCATCGCCCTGGACCTGTCGCGTTCCATGCACGCGGCCGACGTCGAGCCGAGCCGGCTGGTGCGTGCCCGCTTCAAAGTGGCCGACATCATCGAACGCCGGCGCAACGGCCAGACGGCGTTGCTGGTGTTCGCGGCCGAGCCATTCGTGGTGACACCGCTGACCGATGACACCCGCACCATCGCCAGCCAGTTGCCCGCCCTGAGTCCCGAGCTGATGCCGGCCCAGGGCTCGCGGCCGGATCTTGCGATCGCCCGCGCCGCGGAACTCGTCGAACAGGCCGGCCTGCGTACCGGCGACGTGCTGCTGGTGACGGACGACGTGCCGGACCAGGCCTTCCGGGCCGCGCTGGAGCAGGTCCAATCGCTGCCGCTGCGCCTGTCGGTACTGGGTGTGGGGAGCCTCGAGGGCGCCCCGGTGCCGCGTGTGACCGCCAGCGGCTTCATGAGCGATGACCGCGGTAATCTGGTTACCTCGCGACTGGCCGAGGACCGCTGGCGTGAACTGGCCGCAGCCGGTGCCGGGATGTACCGCCGGCTGCGCGGCGACGAGCGCGACACCGATGCGCTGCTCGCCTTCTTCGAACAGCGCATCGTCAACGAGGATATCGAACAGTCGAACCGCGTGGCGCCGACCTGGCGCGATCGCGGCCCCTGGCTGGTGGTGGCCATGCTGCCCCTGGCCGCCCTCGCCTTCCGGCGCGGCCTGGTGTTCATGCTGCTGGCCGGCGTGCTGGCTGCCGGCCCGGCACGCCAGGCCGAGGCCTTCGAATGGCAGGACCTGTGGCTGCGACCGGACCAGCGCGGCGCCGAGGCCCTGTCGCGGGGTGATGCCGAGGCCGCTGCCGGGCTGTTCCGGGACCCGCGCTGGGAAGGCGCTGCCCGTTACCGCAGCGGCGACTACGAGGCCGCCGCCGAAGCGCTGCGCGATCCCCAGGACACCACCAGTCAATACAATCTCGGTAATGCCCTGGCCCAGCAGGGCCGCTTCGAAGAGGCGCTGGAGCAATGGGACAGCGTGCTCGAGCAGGACCCGGACAACGAAGACGCCCGTTTCAATGCCGGCCTGGTGCGCGAGTTGCTCAAACAGCAGCAACAGCAACAGCAGCAGTCCTCGCAGAACAGTGATGAGCAACAGCGCGAGGGCGAGCAGGAGCAGCAGTCCTCGGGCAATGGCGACCAGGAGCAGGAGCAGCAGGAGCAGTCCGGGCAATCGCAACAGGACCAGTCCGGCCAGCCCGAGGAACAACAGGGGCGCCAGGACGCGGCCGGCGAGGACAGTGATCCCGACGATGCGCAGCGCAATCCGGGCCAGGAACCGCCGGAGCCGGCCGATGAGCAGGAACGCCGGGAGCAGGAGGCTCGCGAGGCCGAGCGCCGCGAGCAGGAGCAGGCCCGTCGGCAGCAGGCCCTCGCCGAGCAGGACGAGACCAGCGAGGCCGAGCGTGCGCAGGCGGTGGAACAATGGCTGCGTCGGATACCGGATGATCCCGGCGGCTTGCTGCGGCGCAAGTTCCTGTACCAGTATCGACAATTGCCGCAACGGCGGCAGGAGGGGCAACAGTGGTGAGGCTTGCGAAGCTGCGATGCACCGGTGCGCCGCCGTCGGCGGGCATTTGGCGAGGCCTCCGGGCGATGCTGGCGGTGGGCCTGGTCATGGTCCTGCAGATGGGCGCGGTGGCCGAGGCGGCGGTGCAGGCGCAGGTCGATCGCAACCCGGTGATGCTGAACGAATCCTTCCGCCTGACCTTCGAACTGGACGACAAGCCCTCGGCCGAGCCGGATCTGTCGGTACTGGAACGCGACTTCGAGATCCTCGGCCGCAGCCAGCGCAGCAATATCAGCTTCGTCAACGGTGATCTGCAGCGCTCGACCACCTTCATTCTGAACCTGATGCCCCGGCGGACCGGCGAACTGGTCATCGCGCCGGTGGATTTCGGCGTTGCCCGCAGCGAGCCGATCACGGTGCGGGTGGTGGATGCGGCACCGGCAGATGCCGATGCCGGGCAGGACCTGTTCCTGGAGGTGACGGTCGATGAACGCCGCCCGCGGGTGCAGCAGCAGGTCTTGCTGACCATCCGCCTGCTGCGCACGGTGGAAATCAACAACGCCACGCTGAGCGAGCCCTCGCTGAGTGCAGGCGCCGTGGTGCAGGAGCTCGGCAAGGATCGCAACTATCATGACACGCGCGACGGCCGGCGTTACGCGGTCATCGAGCGCCAGTTCGCCGTCTTCCCCCAGGCCAGCGGCGAGCTGGTGATCAACCCCTTCCGCTTCGATGGCCAGGTGATCAAGGGCGGGCGCTCGTTCTTCGACCCTTTCGGCCAGAGCATCAGTACCCGGCGCCTGACCAGCCAGCCGATCACGCTGGAGGTCCTGCCGGCGGCCGATGGCTTCACGGGCAATACCTGGCTGCCGGCCGAATCGCTGGCCCTGAACGAGGTGTGGTCCGACGATGGAACCGGTCAATGGACGGTGGGTACGCCGGTGACCCGCACGGTGGCGATCATCGCCCGCGGGCTGACCGCCGGCCAGTTGCCGGAAATCGATCAGCAGCTGCCCGATGGGCTGAAAGTCTACCCGGAGCAGCCGGCCCTGAACGACCAGGCCTCCGCCGACGGTGTCACCGGTGTACGGCAGGAGAAAGTGGCGCTCATCCCCACCCGCCCGGGCCAGCTCGCCCTGCCGCCGGTGCGCCTGCGCTGGTGGAACACCGAAACCGGCGAGCAGGCCATTGCCGAGCTGCCGGCGCGCAGTGTGCAGGTACTGCCGGCGGCGGGTGCCGCGCCGCCGCCATCAACGCCGGCCGCTGACGAGGGAGCCGCGCCGGCTGCCCCGGCGCCGCAGCCGGACGCCGAGCCTGCCCCGCCCCGGGCCCCGGCCGGACCGTGGATCTGGGTGGCGGCCGCGTTGTGCATTGCCTGGCTGGGCACTCTGGCTGCCTGGTTTGTGACTTCGCGACGCGCCGGGGTAAGGAATACCCCTACTGGCGGTGCCGATTCAGAAACCAAAATGAAAATCCGTGAACTGCGTCACTTGATTGCAAACGCGGATCCCGATGAGATCAAGGCGGGGTTCTTGCAGTGGGCCAGTGGGGAGTGGCCCGACCAACCGCCCAACAGCCTTTCCGAACTCGGGGGACGTGTTGACGCCCGGCTCGCAACCGAGCTGGATCGTCTGTCGGCCTGCCTTTATGGCCAGGCCCCCGGGGGGCTCGATCGCACCGCGTTGCGCGGTGCGCTGGATGGCTGGAACGGTCGGCCGGGTACGCCAGGGGACGGCAGGCTGGAACCGCAGCACCTGGAGCCGCTGTTTCGACATGGCACCGAGGGCCCGCAAGGTACAAACGGGCACGCTGCGGGCGACTGACGACCGTACGCATACAATTGTAGTGCCCTGCTATGAACCAGACCGCCGTAGATACGACGGACGACCGGGCCTCCGCAACGCGAGTGCTTGTGATTGATGACAGCGATACCGTCATCAAATCCCTGAAAGCGCGGCTTGGTGCCCGCGGTTACGAGGTGACCGGTGCCAGCGATGGCGCCACGGCGCTCGAATTGCTGGCCACCGACAGCTTCGACGTGGTGCTGCTTGATCTGAAGATGCCACGAATGAGCGGCCTCGACGTGCTGCGCGTCCTGCGCCGTCGCTACTCCGCGACCCAGCTGCCGGTCATCGTGCTGACCGTCAGCGAAGACACCCCCGACATCCTCGAGGCCTACCAGGCCGGCGCCAACGATTACATCATCAAGCCGGGCGAACTGCCCGTGCTGGTGGCCCGTATCGATACCCAGGTATCGCTGCGTTCGGCCAACATGGCGCTGCGCCGTGCCCACCAGATGCTCGAGCGCAAGGTCATCCACCAGACGGTGGAAATCCAGGAGAAGCAGACCGACCTGCGCTGGGAGCAGCAGAACCGCATCGAGACCGAACACGAGTTGCGGGCCAGCGAGCAGCGCTTCCGGCTGCTCTACGACGACAACCCCTGCATGCTGTTCACGGTGTCACCGCAGGGCCGGGTCGAATCCGTCAACCGCCTGGGCGCGACCCACCTCGGCTACCGGCGCGGCGAGCTGCTTGGCACGGACTACATCAATACCTATCACCCGGAAGACCGGGATGTCGCAAACCGCCATCTGCAGGGTGTGCTGAAAAGCCCTGGCCGGCTGCACCGCTGGGAGTTGCGCAAACGCACCCGGGCCGGCGATACGCTCTGGCACAGGGAAACGGCACGGCTGATCGAGGAAGCCGGTGGTCAGAAGTCCATCCTCATTGTCTGCGAGGATGTCAGCGAGAACTACCTGCTGTCCGAGCGCCTGAGTTTCCACGAGCGCTACGATTCGCTTACCGGCCTGCTCAACCGGCGCAGTTTTACCGAGCACCTGGGGCGAATCCTGGAAAAAGCCCGCCGCGACGATGCCGTCTATGCCCTGCTGTTCATCGATCTGGACCAGTTCAAGATCATCAACGACACCTGCGGCCACCAGACCGGCGACGAACTGCTGGGCCGGCTGAGTGAAATCCTGCGCCAGTCGATCCGCCGCCAGGACACCATGGCCCGCATGGGCGACGACGAGTTCGCGGTGCTCATCGAGAACTGCGACATGGAAGCGGCGCTCACCGTTGCCGAATCCCTGCGCAATGCCATCCAGACGCATCAGATGGCCTACCGCGGCAGCATGCTGTCGGTGACGGCCAGCATCGGCATCCTGCCCGTGGGGCGCACCAGCCGCGATACCGCCGCGGTGCTGAGCATGGCCGATGCCGCCTGCTTCGCGGCCAAGGAGGCCGGGCGCAACCGTGTGCACGTGTATGCCGACGACGATCTGCAGCTGATGACGCGGTTCGGCGAAATGCACTGGGTCACGCGCATCAAGGACGCCCTGCACCACAATCGCTTCCACCTCACCCGCCAGCCCATCGCGCACCTGGCCGGCGGTTCCCTGGGTGAGCATTACGAACTGCTGCTGCGGCTCACCGATGACACCGGCGCCGCCATCCCGCCGTCCGAATTCATCCCCGCAGCCGAGCGCTACAGCCTGGCCGGGGAAATCGATCGCTGGGTGGTTCACCATGCCCTGCAATGGCTGGGCAGCGATCCGGCGGCGCTCTCGCGCCTGCACCTGTGCGATATCAACCTGTCCGGGCAGTCGCTCAGCGACCGGAACGTGCTGCAGTTCATCATCAACGAGCTGGAAAGCAGCGCCATTCCGCCGGAGAAACTGTGTTTCGAGGTGACCGAGACCGCCGCCATCAACGATGTGGCCAACGCCCAGAGCTTCATAGGTACCCTGCGCGAGCGCGGCTGCCGCTTCGCGCTGGATGATTTCGGCAGCGGACTGTCGTCCTTCGCCTACCTGAAGAACCTGCCGGTGGATTACCTGAAAATCGATGGCGTGTTCGTCAAGGACATTGCCACCAATTCGCTGGACCTCGCGCTGGTGCGGTCGATCAACGAGATCGGCCACGTACTTGGCAAGCAGACGATCGCCGAGTTCGTCGAAGACGAACTCACCATGGAGCAGCTGCGCAGCCTCGGCGTGGACTATGCCCAGGGTTACGGCATCGGGCGGCCAACCCCCATCTGAGCACGGCCGACGCGGCCGCCCTCGCGCACGCCGCCGCTAGTTGCCCCGCCGGCGCAGGACCTGCCCGACCCGCTCGAGCAGTCGGGCCTGTTGAAACGGCAGTTCGATGATGTCCATCACCGCGTCGCGCAGGCCGTGCAGGCGGCCGAGCTCGCGGTCGCCGCTGTCGATGATGATGATGTCGGTCTGGCCCGCCAGGCTGGCGATGTCCGCGGTCAGCAGGTCAATCGGCCCGTTGCCGTGCCCGGCATGCAGGATGGCGCAGGGCACTTCGTGATGGCGCATGACGGCCGTGAGGCAGCTCAGGCCGCGGTAGGCGGCAACGTTGAAACCATGCGAGGCGAGCAGTGACTGCAACCCGCCGGCGATGGCTTCATCGCCGCTGACCAGCGCGACATCCGGCCCTGTCGAACCGGCTGCCAGCCCCGGGCCCTGCCCGCCATGCTCAAGCACCCTCGCCATGCTGTCAGACAGCGGCACGACGTGTCTGGTCCTCGCCGTAAGCCAGTTCACGCAGCGCTTCGGGTTGACGGATCCGCACGAAACGGCGGCTCACTTCGATAAGGTCATCGGCCTGCAGCTGGGAGAACAGCCGGCTGACGGTTTCGATGGCCAGCCCCAGGTAGTTGGCGATTTCCTGGCGTGACATGCTCAGGTTGAACTCCGTGGCCGAAAAACCGCGCCGGCGGAACTGCTCGGACAGGTGCACCAGGAAAGCCGCCAGGCGCTCCAGCGCGGCGCGTTGCGCCAGCATGATCATGCGCTCGTTCTCGGTGGCGAGCTCGGTGCCCACGATGCGCAGGACCTGACTCTGCAGGATGGGCAGCGGCGAACGCTCCGAATTGATGGCGGACCAGGGAATGATGCAGACGCTGGTCGTATCGAGCGCCACGGCCGTGGTCGTGTGCCGGTGATGGCCCATGGCATCCAGGCCGATGAGGTCGCCCGGCAGATGGAACCGGATGATCTGGTCGACGCCGTCCGGTGCGGAGGTGAAGATTTTCACCGCGCCCGAGCGGATGACGTACAGGGCCTCCAGCTCCTCGCCGGCGCGGAAAATGGTGCTGCCACGATTGAACGGCCGGCTCTGGCGGGTGAGGCGGTTGAGCATCTGCATCTGCTCGGTCTTCAGCCCGTTGGCCAGGCAGAAGCGATTCAGGCAGCAGTTCTCGCAGGAAGTCCCTGCCCGGCTCATCTGCACAACGTTGGTGGCGTTTCCCGTGGTCATCGATATCACTCCTGTATCTGCCCTTGGATCCCGGTCCCCGGACCAGGTGAGACACAGTGTGTGACGCCAGCGCGCTGCGGGCTATTCGGAATTTCCCTGCCCGGTTTACGTAATTCTACCTAGACACTATAAATTGTTATTTTATTCAGACAGTTGGCCGACGCTCATCCGCACCAGCGCGGCCACGGAGCCGGCCTTCATCTTGCGCATGACGTTGGCGCGGTGGATTTCCACGGTGCGCTCGCTGACATTGAGTTCCCCGGCAATGACCTTGTTCGCCTTGCCGTCGACGATCCCGCTCATGACCTGGCTCTCGCGCGGCGTGAGCGAGCCGAGCCGGGCCTGGTAGTCCTGCCCTGCCGTGGCCTCGCTCACCCGCTCAACGCTGATTCCGATGGCGCGATGGATGCAGTCGATGAGCTGCTGATCATTGAAGGGCTTCTGCACGAAATCCACGGCACCTGCCTTCATCGCGGACACTGCCACCGGCACATCGGCATGGCCGGAGATGAACACGATCACCGGCCGCGGCTCGAACTCGTTGAGACGACTCTGCGCTTCCGTGCCACTCATGCCCGGCATGCGCACGTCGAGCAGGATGCAGGCCGGCTGCAGCGGATCGAAGCTGTCCAGGAAACTGGCGGCGGAGCTGAAGCCGACCACGTTGAGCCCGACCGACTTCAGCAGCAGCGAGACGGCACTGCGCACGGCATCGTCGTCATCGACGACATACACTGTTCCCGTTGCGCTCACTGCGCGCTCCTGACCACCGGGAGGGTGAAGCGGAAACAGGTGCCGCGCGGGGCCAGCGGCTCGTGCCACAGTTCACCGCCGTGGGCCTGGACGATGGACTTGCTGATGGTCAGGCCCAGCCCCATGCCGCTCGGCTTGGAGGTGGCAAAGGGATCGAACAGGGACTGGACGATGTCCGGCGATATGCCGGCACCCTGGTCGCTGATGCTGATCACCACCTGGCTGCCACCCTGCGCGGCCGCGCTTACGGCGATCTGCCGGGCCGCGTCGGTGTTGTCCTGCATGGCCTCGATCCCGTTGCGGATGAGGTTGATGAGCACCTGCTGGATCTGCACGGCGTCGGCACTGACCTCGGGCAGCCCCGGCTCGACCTCCAGCACCACCTTGACTTCCGTGCGGGTCAGATCGGTGCGCAACAGGTCCAGGACATTGCTGAACACCTCGTCCAGCCACAGCGACTGGATTTGCACTTCGCCGCGGCGAACGAAGGTACGCAGACGATGGACTATCTGCCCGGCCCGGTCGGCCTGGGCCGCGATCTGGTTGAGCGCCTCGGCGAAATCCCCGGTCTCGCACTGGCCATTCTGGTACAGGCGCTGGCAGGCCCGGGCGTAGGCGGAAATGGCGGTCAGCGGCTGGTTGACCTCGTGCGCGATACCCGATGCCAGTTCACCCATGGTGCTGAGGCGATCCACGTGGGCCAGGCGATCGCGGTGGGCCCGCGCCTCGCGCTCGGCCGCCAGCTGGGCACTGCGGTCGATGAAGTGGATGACCACGATGCGCTTGTCCTGCTGCAGGCGGACCATGGCGTAGTGCGCTGCCACCTCGCGCGCCTCCTGGCCGCAGAGCATGCTCAGTTCCAGGTCCATCAGTTCCCGCTCACCGCTGAGCAGCAGACCGAACGAGCGCTCGTGCAGGGCCCGGTCATCCGGGGCGAGCAGTTGGGCGAGCGGGGCCTGCTCAAGCTCGGACAGCCGCCTGCAGGCCAGCTCGGCGAAGGCGATGTTGGCGCTGATGATCCGCCCGTCGAGATTGCAGGTCGCGATGGCCACCGGGGCCTGGTCGTACATGGACTGCAGTTCGACCTGGCGTTCCTCGAGAGCGTCCTCGATGGCCTTGCGCCGGGACAGGTCGCGAATCGTCCCGATGAAGGCGGTGCGTCCGCGGGCCTCGAACTGGCCAACGGAGAGATCAATGGGAAAGGTACTGCCGTCGCGACGCATGGCCATGGTTTCCCGGCCAATGCCGATGATCCTTGCCGGACCACCATTCATGTAGGCATGCAGGTAGCCGTCGTGATGGTGGGCCATGGTGGCGGGCATGAGCATGTTCACGTTGCGCCCCACCACTTCGGCTGCCCGCCAGCCGAACATGCGCTCGGCGGAGCGATTGAACACCTGGATGGTACCGTTCTCGTCGATCTGGATGAGGGCATCGACCACGGCGTTGAGCAGGGTCGCATTGTAGACATGCGCGTCGCGCAGGCGCTCCAGCAGCGTGTGCATGCCGCTGTCGCCGGTCTCCGGCCCACCTGCCCGTGAGGGTTCGTCCACGCTGCCCATCCCGTTGTTGCGGTGCTCAGTGCCCCGGCTTGCCGGTCTTGTCGCTGGCTTCGGTGTCCTCTGCCGGCGGGGGCTGCTCGTCGTCATCGCTCAGGATACGCAGGGCCGGCCCCTCCATGTCGTCGAACTGACCATGATTCACGGCCCACAGCAGGGCCCAGACGATCACCACCGACAGCGCCAGCGACAGCGGGATCAGCAGGTACAGGATTTCCACCTCAGCGGTCTCCGTGCAGCAGGCGCAGCGAATTGCCCACCACGACCAGTGAACTGACGGACATGCCGATTGCCGCCTGCCAGGGACTGAGCATGCCGGCGGCGGCAACCGGAATGGCAAGCATATTGTAAGCCACTGCCCAGCCGAGGTTCTGTCGCATGATGGCCCTGGCGCGCCGCGCCAGCGCCACGCCGGCGGCAAACGCGCGGATGTCGCGCGAGAGCAGCACCACGTCGGCCTCCGCCTTGGCGATATCGGCGCCGCTGTCCACGGCCACCGCCAGGTCGGCCCCGGCCAGCACCGGGGCGTCGTTGATGCCATCGCCCAGCATGGCGATCACGCCGCCCTCGCGGCGCAGCCGGCGCAGGGTGGCCAGCTTGTCGGCCGGGCCCTGGTCGGCATGCCAGCGATCCAGGCCCAGGCGCTCGGCCAGGTCAGCCACGACCGTTGCTGCATCGCCGCTGAGCATGTGGGTGCGCAAGCCCAGGGCGTGCAGGTCCGCGGTGAAGGCGGCGGCCTCGGGCCGGGGTTCGTCGGCCAGCACGAACACCGCTTCCAGCTGCCCGGCCACTGCCAGCCAGGCCACGGTGCCTGCAGGCGTCTCGTCGGCCGGGGGGGCGGCATCGGTCAGGTGGGTGGCCACGAAGGCCGGCTGGCCGATGACGGCGGCCTGCCCGCCCACGCGGCCGTGCACGCCGCGACCGGGCAGCAGCGTCAGCTCCGCCGCCGGCCGGCGTTCCTGCCCGGCGGCTTCGCGCAGCGCGGCGGCCACCGGGTGATGACTGATGCCCTCGAGCGTCGCGGCAATCGCCAGGGCCTCCTGTTCGCCGAGCCGGCCGGGATAGTGCGCATGGCACAGGCGCATCCGGCCCTGCGTCAGCGTGCCGGTCTTGTCCAGGCACACGTCGGTCAGGCGGCTCATGGTTTCCACCGCGTCGGGCCGCACCACCAGCAGGCCGCGCTCGAGCATGGCATTGGTGCCGGCCGACAGCGCCGCCGGTGTAGCCAGCGACAGGGCGCAGGGGCAGGACACCACCAGCACGCTCATCAGCCGCGCCGCCCAGGCGGCATCACCGGCCAGGAACCACCAGGCCCCGGTTGCCGCGGCCGCCAGCAGGACGAAGGCCACGAAGCGACTGGCGATGGCATCGGCAATCCTTCCCAGCCGCGGCTTTTCCGCCTGCCCCCTGGCCGCCAGGCACAGCAGCCGCGACAGCACGGTGGCGCTGCCGGTGCGGGTGACCTCGATATCCAGCACCCCGTCGGTGTTGAGGCTGCCGCCGAGCACCTCGCTGCCGGGGCCGACCGCGGCAGGGACACTTTCGCCGGTGAGAATGGCGCGATCGACACTGCTGTCACCGCGGATGACGCGGCCATCCACCGGGATGCGATCCCCGGGCAGTACGCGGACCGTGTCGCCGGCCTTGAGGCGGATAGCCGCCACGCGCTCCTCGCCGGTGCCCGTGTCGTCCTCGACCAGCCGCAGGGCCTGCTCCGGGGCGAGCGCCATCATGTTCTCGGTGGCCGCCGCGGCCCGTCGCCGGCCACCCAGTTCCAGCAGCCTGGCTGCCAGCAGCAGGATCACGAACATGGCCGCCGAGTCGTAGTACACGGGGCCGCTGTCACGGACGGTGTTGATCACACTGGCGATGAAGGCGACCCCGATGCCGAGGGACACCGGCACGTCCATGTTCAGCTGGCGACTGGCGAGCGCGCGCCAGGCCGGTTCGAAGAAGGCCCGCGCCGAGTACAGGACCACGGGGATGCACAGGCCCAGCATGACCCAGCGGAAGAACCGGGCCATGGTGGGGCTGATGTCGCTTGCGTCCCCCACGTACAGTGCCACCGACAGCATCATGATTTGCATGCCGGGCACCAGGGCCACGACGAAGCGGCGAAGCATCTGGCGGCGCTGGGCGTCCAGCGCCTCGCGGTAGCTCGAGCGGCTGTAGGGCTGGCCGTGGAAGCCGATACGCTCGATGGTTTTCAGGATGGAGCTGAACGGCAGGGCGGCATGCCGCCAGACCAGGCTCAGCCGGCTGGTGCTGAAATTGAATTCCGCCGATTCCACCCCGGGCAGCGCCTGGACGCTGCGCTCCAGCCGCGACACGCAGCCGCCGCAGGTCACGCCGCTGACCACCAGCGTGGTGGCTGCCTTGCCGGCGCCCGGGAATTGCACAAATTCGCGCTGGAACTCGGGGTTGTCGTAATCGTCTACCGATACATCCGCGGTGGTGGCAGCCGGGTCAGGCGCGTCCATGACAATGGCGGCGGTGTCGGTGTTCACAGGCGACGCCCCTCTGCGAGAATGCGCTTTGCTGATGCGGCGATGCCGGGATGGGTAATGAAGATGCTATGCATTATGGTTGCGTCTCGCAGATACCCGTTGATCTGGATCAACGCCGGGTCGCTGCTTCGTGACAGTATGCCTGCGTAGCCGAATGCGCAAAAGCGCCCGCCAAGCATACGGGTGAGACAGGGAGACAAAGAAAAATGTTCGCACGCTTCATCTGGGGGTTGTTCGTAGCGCCATCACGGCAATGGGAGGAAATCCGCGATGCACGCCTGGGGGTGGGCAAGGCGGTTTTCTACGTCATGCTCCTGGCCGCCATCCCGGTGGTCTCCGGGTATATCGGCACGACCCAGTTCGGCTGGCAGGTCGGGCACTCGGACGTGGTCCGCCTCACCACCGGCAGCGCCCTGCTGATTTCCGCGCTCTATTACATCGTCCTGATCGTCGCCACCCTGTCGGTCGGCTGGATGGTGCACTGGATGGCCGAGACCTACGGGGCCTCCCAGGACCTGACCCAGTGCATCGTGATGGCGGCCTTCATTCCCACGCCGCTGTTCCTGATCGGCGTGTTCCAGCTCTGGCCCATCCTGTGGCTGAATCTCGTCGTCGGCCTGCCCGCGCTGGCCTACACCGTATTCCTTCTCTACATCGGTATTCCCGTCATGATGAACATCCCGGCCGAGCGCGGCTTCCTGTTCGCCAGCGCGGTGCTGGCCGTCGGTCTGGTCGGCCTGGTCGGCCTGCTCGCGGTCACGGTCATCCTCTGGGGTATCGGCGTTACACCCGTTTTCACCAACTGAGCTTGCAGGGGTTTTGCAATGGATTCTGTCTGCATGAAACGACACAGGAGGCCTGGCGATGTCCGCTGACACCGATCCCCGTGCCAATCATTACAACTACAAGGTGGTCCGCCAGTTCGCGATCATGACGATCGTCTGGGGTATCGTCGGCATGGCGGTGGGCCTGCTGATTGCCGGGCAGCTGGCCTGGCCGGTGCTGAACTTCGACACGCCCTGGCTGACCTTCGGGCGGCTGCGCCCGCTGCACACCAACGCGGTGATCTTCGCCTTCGGCGGCTGCGCCCTGATGGGCACCTCTTACTACGTCGTGCAGCGTACCTGTCATGTGCGCCTCATCAGTGACGGCCTGGCCGCCTTCACCTTCTGGGGCTGGCAGCTGGTCATACTGCTGGCGGCCATCACCCTGCCGCTCGGCATCACTTCCAGCAAGGAATACGCCGAGCTGGAGTGGCCCATCGACCTGCTCATTACCGCGGTGTGGGTGTCCTATGCGGTGGTGTTTCTGGGCACCATCGCCAAACGGCGCGTGAAGCACATCTACGTGGCCAACTGGTTCTACGCGGCCTTCATTCTGGCCGTGGCCATGCTGCATGTGGTCAACAGCGCCGCGTTGCCGGTCAGTTTCCTGAAGTCCTACTCCGCCTACGCGGGCGTGCAGGACGCCATGGTGCAATGGTGGTACGGCCATAACGCGGTCGGTTTCTTCCTCACCGCCGGCTTCCTCGGCATGATGTACTACTTCATTCCCAAGCAGGCCAACCGGCCGGTGTACTCCTACCGCCTGTCGGTGGTGCATTTCTGGGCCCTGATCTTCACCTACATGTGGGCCGGCCCGCATCACCTGCACTACACCGCCCTGCCCGACTGGGCGCAGTCGCTGGGCATGGCTTTCTCGCTGATCCTGCTGGCGCCCTCCTGGGGCGGCATGATCAACGGCATCATGACGCTCTCCGGCGCCTGGGAGAAACTGCGCACGGACCCGGTACTGCGCTTCCTGATTGTCTCGGTGTCGTTCTACGGCATGTCGACCTTCGAGGGGCCGATGATGGCCATCAAGACGGTCAATGCGCTGTCCCATTACACCGACTGGACCATCGGCCATGTGCACTCGGGCGCGCTTGGCTGGGTGGCCCTGATTTCGCTCGGCAGCATGTACTACCTCATCCCGCGCCTGTTCAATCGCGAGCTGTACAGCAAGAAGCTGGTGGAAGTGCATTTCTGGACGTCCACCATCGGCATCGTCCTGTACATCACCGCCATGTGGGTCTCGGGAATCATGCAGGGCCTGATGTGGCGCGCGGTCAACACCGACGGCACGCTCACCTACAGCTTCGTCGAGTCGGTCCAGGCAATGCACCCGTTCTATGTCATCCGCTTTGTCGGCGGCGCCTTCTTCCTGCTGGGTACGCTGGTGATGGCCGTCAACATCTGGAAGACCATTGCCGGGGCCAAACCGGCGGAGGGGCCGATCCCGGTCCCGGCGCCGGCGCATTGAAGCGGAGATCGACGCAATGAAGACTGCACATGAAAAAGTCGAAACGAACCTGTTCCTGCTGGTGGCGCTGACCTTGCTGGTCATCAGTGTCGGCGGCCTGGTCCAGATCATCCCGCTGTACTTCATGGAAGAGACGACCAAGCCGGTGGAGGGCCTCAAGCCCTACAGTGCACTGGAACTGGCCGGCCGCGACATCTACGTGCGCGAGGGCTGTTACGTCTGCCATTCGCAGATGATCCGCCCTTTCCGTGCCGAGACCGAGCGCTACGGGCATTACTCGGTGGCGGGCGAGTACGTCTACGACCGTCCGTTCCAGTGGGGCTCCAAGCGTGCCGGCCCGGACCTGCACCGCGTTGGCGGGCGCTACAGCGACGAGTGGCACCGGGTGCACCTCATCAACCCGCGCGACGTGGTGCCGGAGTCCATCATGCCCGGCTACCCCTGGCTGGCCGACACGCCGGCCGACGCCCGGCATATCAGGAAGAAGATGTCGGTGCTGCGCACCCTGGGCGCCCCCTACAGCGACGAAGAGATCGAAGCGGCCGAGAGTGCGCTGGAAGGCAAGATGGAAATGGACGCCATGATTGCCTACCTGCAGCGCCTCGGCACCGCGATCCAGACAAGGAAATAGGCAATGGTCGAAATGATTCAGGGGCTGTGGACACTGGTGGTGCTGGTGGGCTTTCTCGCCGTCGTGGTATGGGCCTATCACCCCCGCAACCGGGAAGGCTTCGAGCAGGCCGCCCGCATCGCTCTGGACGATGACGCCGATATCCAGGACAAGCCGGCAACGGAGAAAAACAGCAATGGATAAGTTCACCAGCGGGTTCTGGCCCTGGTTCATCACCGTTCCCACGGTCGTCGGCATCATCGGCCTGTTCGTGCTGATCCGCTGGCTGTCGAAGCGCCGGCCGTCCGATACCGGGGGCCAGACCACCGAGGACACCGGCCACGTCTGGGACGAGGACCTGCGCGAACTGAACAATCCGCTGCCCAAGTGGTGGCTGAACATGTTCTACATCACGCTGTACTTCGGCATCGGCTACCTGGTGCTCTACCCCGGCCTGCCCCTGTTTCCGCAGCTGCTGGACTGGACCGACACGAAGCAGTACGAGCAGGAGATGGCCAAGGCCGACGAGAAATACGGGCCGCTGTTCGAGCAGTACATGGAAACCCCGATCCGGCAGCTGGTCGAGAACGACGATGCGGTGGAAGTGGGCAAGCGCCTGTACGCGGCCTACTGCACCACCTGCCATGGTTCGGATGCCGGTGGTGTGCGCGGCTTCCCGAACCTGCGCGACAGCGACTGGCTGTGGGGCGGCGAGCCGAAGCAGATCGAGCATTCCATCGCCAAGGGCCGGCAGGCGGCAATGCCGGCCTGGCAGGCTGTTGTGGGTGATGAAGGGGTGCTGCAGCTGGCCGAGTACGTCCGCCACATGAGTGGCCGTCACACCGAGCAGACAATGGTCGATGCCGGCAAGGCGCTGTACGACAAGCACTGCGTGGCCTGCCATGGCGCCGAGGGCAAGGGTAACGTCATGCTCGGCGCTCCGAACCTCACAGACAACATCTGGCTGTACGGGGGCTCGCAGAAGCGGCTGGTGGAGAGCATCGCCAACGGCCGCAACGGGCGCATGCCGGCGCACGGGGAATTCCTCGGCGAGGCCAAGGTGCACCTGCTGGCCACCTACGTGTTCAGCCTGTCGGTCAGTGACAGGCCGGAGGGCGAATAGGCAGTGACCCAGGCAGCACAGGCACACGAGGAAACCCGCCACCGCAAGGACGGCAGCGACGACATCGCCGTTTCCCTTTACGAGGCGCGGCAGAAAGTCTACCCGCGACAGGTGCACGGCCTGTTCGCGGCCCTGCGCCTGAGCAGCGTGTTGCTGCTGCTGGGGCTGTTCTATGGCCTGCCCTGGCTGAACTGGGACGACAAGCAGGCCATTCTGTTCGACCTGCCCGCCCGCAAGTTCCACCTGTTCGGCCTTACCTTCTGGCCACAGGATTTCATCTTCCTCACCCTGTTGCTGGCCATCGCGGCCCTGTCGCTGTTCTTCTTCACCGCCATCGCCGGCAGGCTATGGTGCGGTTATGCCTGCCCGCAGACGGTCTGGACGGAGGTGTTCCTGTGGATGGAGCGCCTGGTGGAAGGCAACCGGATGCAGCAGATGAAGCTGGACAAGGCACCGCTGTCGGCCCGCAAGCTGCGCATCAAGGCCACCAAGCACGCGATGTGGATTGCCTTCGCCCTGTTCACCGGCTTCACTTTCGTGGGTTACTTCAGCCCCATCCGTGAGCTTGGCGGGCGAATCGTCGCCCTTGAACTGGGTGGCTGGGCCACTTTCTGGGTGCTGTTCTACGGTTTTGCCACCTACGGCAATGCCGGCTGGATGCGCGAGCAGGTGTGCAAGTACATGTGCCCCTATGCCCGCTTCCAGAGCGCGATGTTCGACAAGGACACCATGATCGTGTCCTACGACGCGCGGCGCGGTGAACCGCGCGGTTCGCGCTCGCGCGCGGCCAAACCGGCCGAACTGGGCCTGGGTGATTGCGTCGACTGCCAGATGTGCGTGCAGGTCTGCCCCACCGGTATCGACATCCGCGACGGCCTGCAGTACGAGTGCATCGGTTGCTCGGCCTGTATCGATGCCTGCAACTCCGTCATGGACAAGGTGGGCTATCCACGCGGACTGATCCGCTATACCACCGAACATGCCCTCGAGGGCAAGCCCACCAGGGTGCTGCGCCCCCGGATCATCATCTACTCCCTCATCCTGCTCACCCTGGTCGCCGGCTTCATCTACGGCGTGAGCCAGCGCACCCCGATCGGGCTGGACGTGCTGCGCGACCGCAACCAGTTGTTCCGCGAGACCAACGAGGGCGCCATCGAGAATGTGTACACGCTCAAGCTCCTGAACAAGGATGGCCGTGCCCACGAATACGCGCTGACGGCATCGGGCATCGAGGGCCTCGTGCTGGAGACCGATGAGCCGGTCATCCGCGTGGATGCCGGTGGCGTGCTGGACCTTCCGGTGCGCCTGCGGGCGCCGGAGGACGCGCTCGAGGCGCGCAGTACGCCGGTGGTCTTCGAGTTGCGGGCGCTCGACAGCGAGCGTGACCTCAGCACGACCGAGGAAGGTCGCTTTCTGGGGCCGTCGCTATGATGCACACTGGAGCCCTGATGGACGATCCCCAAGACGACAACAACGCGCAGGCCGACAAGCGCCCCTGGTATCGCGAGCCACTGGTGTGGATGATCATTGCCATCCCGATGAGCGCCGTGGTCATGGCCGCCATCATGATTCCGCTGGCCGTGAGCACGGACGACGGGCTGGTCACCGATGACTACTACAAGCGCGGCCTGCAGATAAACCGCGTTCTGGCCCGCGACGAGCAGGCCGCGGCGCTCGGCCTGGACATTGCGAGCCTGGCCATCGGTCGGGCCGGCGTCACACTGCAACTGGCCGCCCCCGAGCCCGACCGGCTGCCGGCACGCCTGGACATGACGCTCGCGCATGCGACCCGCCCCGATCTCGACCAGGCTTTCGGCCTGATTCACCAGGGCGGCGGTCTTTACGCGGGCGA